>JALOMX010000311.1 GCA_025455245.1 Chitinophagaceae bacterium | reverse complement strand
AAATTCCCATGCATTGGAGCGTGTAGTGGTATACAAATGTTCGGCTGCAAGGCTTGCATCGCAGTGTATGGTAAAATGTTCCCGCACTTTAGAAACCACTGCGCCGGCAAACTGAGTATCTTCCATATTTACCCTGTCTTTCCATGCGGCACAACCAAGGATCACATTTTTTCTTTCGGCGATTAAATGAGTGCATATAGCATCAAGGTTGGCAAAGGCGCCTGTCACTACTTCTGTAGCACCCATCTTGAGTGCCATATGCAGCAAGCGGTCAATAAATTCGCGTGGATATTCGAGCGGGCTGTTGCCATATTGCAGGCCTTCGGCAATTTTTCCGTCACGCTCACCGGCCGTAATGGCGCCGATTTCTTCGCCGATTTCAATGGCGCCCGAAACGGTTTCCACCGGTATTACTTTGGAGGCGCCGTTGTACAGGGCAGCGGCAATGGTACTTGTAGCCCTGAACACATCAATCACAACAACGATGGCATCCTTTACATCGTACAGGTGTAAAAGCGATGGAGAAAGACAGGTATATAAAGTTGGTTTTTGCTGATTCATAGGCTGCAAATATAGGTGCATAATTTACGGCCTATTGCTTTTGGTGTACTTACTTTAATTCATTCAACGGTTGAAACGTATTTTAAAGCCTATCATAAACTCACTATTTTGCATATTTGTAATTAATCCAGTCATTTCTTTTTCGAATGCATTTTTACCGGACTGTTTTTTTTGTTTGCGCAATGTTGTTGAAGCTTTTTCTTCATGCGCAGGCACCGCTTTTTTCGCATCAGAAATGGTACAGGGTTGAAGATGGTCTGCCGCAGAGTTTTGTGGTAGATATTCATCAGGATGAGACCGGTTTTATTTGGTTGGCCACCCGCGATGGCCTTGCCCGGTTTGACGGCCGCAGTTTCAAAACCTGGAAAAACGATCCGAATGATACAACCACCCTTGCCGGCAATGTGGTACAGGAAATGTTTCGTCTTGAAAACGGCCGTTTTATTATTTTCTTCCAGGGAAATATTGTGGACGAACTTGATCCGGTAACGGGTAAGGTGCGGCATTTAACCTCCGATCCGATGATTGCAGGTTATTTTCAAAAGGGCAGGCGATTCCTTTTTCCGAAAAGCAACCAATGGTTTTATCATTATGAAAAAGAAAAAGGGATCGGCATTATTGACCTTGTGCACCCTGAGAAAAATACATTTTACAATGCCCGGAATATCCTTCAAAAGGAAGATTCGGTGGTCGGTTCCTATTTACACCCCGATGGAAGGCTTTGGATGGTGACTCCCACCGGCATCTATCGGATGGACAGCAGCCGAACAAAGGTTAACTGGCACCCTTATGGGCAGCGGCAGGAAATGACAAAACCGTTCCGGGTAAGGCCCGCAGAAGTTTTTCTGGCATGGGATGAATGGCTGGTGATTTCCTCGCTTGATGCGCTGTATTTCTGGAACATACACAACCACCGTTTGCAAAAGGTTGATCTTGTTGCACCTGCCAATACACAATACCGTTTCCCGGGCTATTTTCAAACGGATGCAGCAGGCTTCCTTTATTTCCGGAGGGGGCCGGGTGTTTACCGGATGGACAGATCATTGCAGCAACCTGTACTTGTGTGGGAAAACCAAATAGTGCCCGGAAGGTCCATTACGGGTTGCCTTGTTGACCGTACAGGTACATTGTGGGTTGGAATAGATGCCGCAGGCCTTATGAAGGTCAACCTGAAAACCATGCCCCTCACCTCTATGCCTTACAAGGGGACGTTTCATCAAACAGCGCTTGAATTACAGGGTTTTTCCGCAGCACAATTACCTGACGGTTGGCTCGATGCCCGGTATGGTTCCTATTATTTCCGCTATGCATACAGTCCGGAGGGTAAACTATACGTCACGTATAGTTTTGGCGTTCCCGTTGCCGACAGGCAGCTATTTGTTGCAGCAAACAAAACCTTCAAACCCCTTCCTATGCCGCCGGGTCCGGTTCTTACCTATTTCAGGGGAATAACTTTCGACAGTTCCGGAAGCATTTATGCCTACAACGAAAATGGTAATGAACTTTATAGCTGGAAAAATGATGAAACCCTGCCGGAAATAACGAAGCTTTTTCCACCTGATTCCATTGGCATGATCGATGTGGCAGATGCGAAGATGCTGGATGATGTTTTATGGATGAGTACCTATGGGGAAGGGCTTTTGAAAATAAAAAAAGGAAAGGTCGTATCGCATTATTCTGGGCGAAATGGAGGCAGGTTAAAAATGCCTGACAACCTCACCCACATCAACATTGATCCTGTTGAAAAGGATATCGTTTGGATTGGAAGCCTTGGCGGCGGGTTGGTAAAAATGAGCAGGACCGGCGGCATATTGGATATATTGACCACCAAAGATGGGCTGCCCAATAATACCGTGTATTGTATGGAAAATGACCATGACGGTAATATCTGGCTGAGTACCAACAACGGGTTGGTGAGGTTTAGCCCTTCTACCCGGAGTATGCACGTATTTTACCGCTCGGACGGATTGCCGGGCAACGAGTTCAACCGAAGCCACAGTATGAAGCTGATGGATGGAAGGCTTGCTTTTGGCGGTCCTGACGGATTGGTGGTTTTCGATCCAAAAAACTTTGAACCACTTTCAGGAAAATTTGACACTCGTTTAACCATCACTGATGTTGAAGTTAACGGTAAGCAACTCCTTGAAAAGCTGGATACCCAATTGCTGAAGGGCCCGCTGGCAAACCTAAAAGAGCTTGAACTTCCCTATCATCAGAATTATCTGGGTGTAAGTTTTGCCGCCCTTTTGTTTAATGAGCCACAGAAAACCAAATACAGGTATCGCCTTTTGCCTGATGAAAAAGACTGGAATGAAACCGGAAACAATGCCTATGCAAGGTATACCCAATTAAGGCCGGGCCGGTACGTTCTTGAAATGAATGCAACCGGGTTGGATGGGGAATGGTCGGGGCAGATAAAAAAGCTTGAGATTGTGATCCATCCTCCATTTTGGAATACATGGTATGCATGGTTGTTTTATGCGGTTGTGGCGGCAGGCCTGGTCAGGTATGTGGTAACCAACCGAATAAAACAATTGAAGGCACGACAGCAGGTGGCATTCGAACACAGGGAGGCACAGCGTTTGCGGGAACTTGAAAAAATGAAGGATACTTTTTTCAGCAATATTACCCATGAACTCCGCACACCGCTGACGCTGATAAAAACACCGCTTGACGAACTTGCCGCCAATGAAAGCCTGCCGGCGCCTGCAAGAAAAACGATCGAAACAGCCCGCCGGAATAGCCAAAGCCTTCTCCGGCTGATCAATCAGTTGCTTGACATAAACAAGCTCGAGGCGGGGCAGCTAAAAGTGATCAATGCCATAGGCCAACCTGTGCTTTTTGTTCGCGAATGCCTTGAACCCTTTGCGTCGGCTGCAGCCGCTAAAGGGATTGCTTTCGAAACGCATTATAAAGGCCTTGGAGGCAACTGGCATTTTGATGCCGATAAATGGGAAAAGATTTTGTATAACCTCGTAAGCAACGCCATTAAGTTTACCCCTGTAGGCGGAAAGGTGGAATTTGAAATGAGCGAATCCATTCAAAGGGGTGAAACTTCCGGGGTCATGTTCAGGGTGAAGGATACGGGCATTGGTATGAGCGGGGATGATACGGAACGGGTTTTTGACCGGTACTACCGTGCAAGATCGGCAGAAGCGCATTTTGCCGGTACGGGCATTGGGATGGCGCTGGTAAAGGAGTTGGTAAAAATGCTTGAAGGCGATATTGAGGTGTCGAGCCGGGT
>JALOMX010000031.1 GCA_025455245.1 Chitinophagaceae bacterium | reverse complement strand
ATAAGCTTCTTCATACAAGTGGGTGCGATAATTCAACCCCGGAATGTCGAGTAAAGCTCCAAACCCCGATTGCATGGTTGCCTTAACCTGATCCATACCAACCGTAACCGGCCTTGTCGGATCTTCCCGGTGAAAGATTTCCTGTAACCATTTAGCCCTTTTGGCACCTTCGGCGCCATGTTGATCGGGTACCTCATTCCCCGAACTCCACATTACAATGCTCGGATGGTTCCGGGTGGCGTGTACCAGGTTCACAATGTCCTTCCGGGTGGCGTGTACCAGGTTCACAATGTCCTTTTCTGCATCGGTTTCAAAAAAGCGGGCATAGCCATTCTTTACTTTTGGTTTTGCCCATTCATCAAAACTTTCTGCCAGAAACATAAAACCCATTTCATCTGCCAGTTCAAGTTGCTCCAAAGAGGGCATATTATGGGAGCTGCGAATGGCATCGCATCCCATATCTTTCAAAATGGTTAGCTGACGCCGCAAAGCCGCTACATTTACGGCAGCCCCCAAGGGTCCAAGGTCATGGTGAAGGCATACACCCTTGAACTTACGGACCTTTCCATTGAGACTAAAACCAACCCCGGCTTTATAACTTATTTCCCTGATACCAAAACGGGTAGTGTACTCATCTTTTAATTGATTGCCTGCATACAATCGCGAAACAGCTTTATACAAATAAGGCGTTTCGGGACTCCAAAGTTTAGGTTGGGCCACGGCGATATTCTGCTCAAATTCATTACCGAATAAAATGGATGTTGCCTCGGAAGCCACCCGGTTTCCTTCAGCATCAAGGATATCGGTTACAAGGCGTAAGCCCTGCCCTGAAACTTTGGTCTTAATGTTAACCCTTGCCAATTCGGGCGAAATAAACGGAGTCGTAACAAAGGTTCCCCATTGATCAATGCTTTCATTATTTTTTACAATGATGCTAACTTTTCTGTACAGACCGGCTCCGGGGTACCAACGGGAAGATAGCCCAACATTATTCAGGTGAACTGCCAGAACATTCTCCTGTCCTTCGAGCAGGTATGGCGATATATCAAAATAAAAATAGCTGTACCCATAATTCCATTCACCTGCTTTCTTACCATTGATATAAACCCTGGGTTCACTCATAGCACCTTCAAACAGGATGATCGCCTTCTGACCCTTTTTAAAATGAGGCAAGCTGAAACGGTTACGATACCATCCTTCGCCAATGTAGGGAAGGGCCCCTGTACGTCCGGTCTTTTCGGTAGCAACCTTCTCGTTGTTCTGTGTAATGGCAACTACCTGCTTATCGATCTCCTTATCGAAGGGCCCGTAAATTGCCCAATCATGAGGAACCGTTACATTCTGCCAGTTTTTGTCATCAAAATCCCGGAGGTATCCTTGTTCACTTTTTTCCCTGCTGAATTTCCAATTCTCTTTTAATTCGGTTACGACCCTCACTTGTCCAAAACCAAATTGAAATAGAAACACGAAAAAGGAAACGACCGCAATGATTCTGAAAAAACACATATTAAACCAATTTGAAAAAATTTATTGCCGGAAATTAAATTCATTCCCGGGATACCAATTATCTGCAATGTTACGTCCCGTAGCCATGAAATCCATCCTGTTCTGATGGCTTATACAAAATTTGAAATGTTGCTGTTGACAATAAGATATCATGCGGCAAACTTTAAAAAACAATTCCTCTGCAAACCCAAACCCCTGAATCCATAATCAGCTCAGGTAACTTCCATAAAAGTCACCAGTGAAAAAATACAGAAAAAACGATAGACGATTTTTCTGTATTTTGCCGCTATGCTTCGCCGGACATTTATAAAAAATACAAGTCTCACTACCATGGGGCTTGGATTTATAGCAGCAACACCTGTAGAGTTGCTTGCACAAATCAGAAAAAATATTTCGCCAAATGACAAGATTGGAATTGGGTTGATCGGTTGCAAGGGTATGGGTTGGAGCAACATGACAAGTATGTTGCAAAATGCAGAAACAGTGTGTGTGGCTATTTGTGATATTGACACTGCTGTAATCAATCAGCGTGTTTCTGAACTGGAAAAACTGAACCAGAAACCTGCAGTTTATGGCGATTACCGGAAATTACTCGATGACAAAAATGTGGATGTGGTGATCATAGCAACACCCGACCACTGGCATTGCCTTCAGATGGCAGATGCCTGTGCTGCCGGCAAGCATATACTTATAGAAAAGCCGGTAAGCAACAGCATAGGTGAAGCCGAACTCATGGTAAAAATTGCCCATAAATACAATAGCATTGTCCAGGTAAACCAATGGCAGCGAAGTCAGCAGCATTTTAAAGATGCCGTTTCATTTGTGCACAGCGGCAAGCTGGGCACCGTTGCCCAATGCAAGGCGTGGATGTATAATGCTCATAAAGTATTACCCAAAGCCGATGATGCAAAGGTTCCTGATGGAGTTGACTACAAAATGTGGCTTGGCCCTGCACCGGCAAAGCCATTTAATCCGAACAGGTTTCATTACAACTTCAGGTGGTATTGGGATTATGCCGGCGGCCTGATGACCGATTGGGGCGTACACCTTATTGATATCATACTTTGGGGGATGCATGCCGTCAAGCCGGACACCGTTGCGAGCATGGGCGGACATATTGCCTATCCCGGTGATGGGCGTGAAACACCTGATACCCAAACGGCTTTGTATAATTATCCCGGATTTCAATTAACCTGGGAACATACCATGGGGCGTACAACCGGTCTTTACCAAATGGGACATGGCATTGCCTTTGTGGGTATCAACGGAACCATGCTGGTAAATCGCGATGGATGGAAGGTAATACCTGAAACCGAAAACAAGGCTCCCAGAATGGAAGCTGTGGAGTGGCAGGTGCGTGCAGATCGCGGACTGGACCTTCACACAAAAAATCTGATAGCAGCCGTAAAAGCAGGGGACAAATCATTATTAAACTGTCCAATAGAAACAGGGGCCTTGTGTGCCATTCATTGCCATATGGGCAATGTTGCATACCGGACAGGGCAAGTGCTCGAAGTTGATAACAGCAACCGGTTCAATATTCAAAAAGCAAATACCCTGGCAGTACCAGGGTATCAAAACGGATGGAACCTGCCTCTTTTATAAGGCATTAATTCTTGCTCATATTTTTATTGCTTGATTCAACCCAGGCTTTGATTTCTTCGCAATTGTTGTATTCCGGCGCTACATAAATGTAGTAGTTCTGTATTTTTTCATCGAACCAGCGTGCCAGAGTCCTTTGCTTTTTATCTTCCAGGGCTCTTGTTGCAACTTTATTATAGTCATCCTTATAGTTTTCCCTATGCGGATCGGTACGGGTCCGAAGGTATAAAAGCCTCACCCCTTTTTTACCCTGCTCTGTAACAAAAGGAGTTGGTTGAGAATATTGCCCTGCCTTCAGGTCTTTAAGCATCGGAATAAAATCCTTTTCAAGCTGGTCGATGGTAACAAAAGTACTTCTGTCAGGTGCAAGTAACCAACCTCCTGTGAATTTGTCTTCTTCTTCGCTGTACTTGGCTACTGCCTCCCCAAATGAGATGGTTCCTGCAATGAGCTTTGCCCGCACACTATCAAGCCTGTCTTTGGCACCATTTATTTCATCATCCGTTACAGGTGGAACCATTAGAATATGGCGTACAACAGCATCATCGCCCGAGCGGCTCACACATTGGATAATATGCAAGCCAAACTTAGATTTCACCACATTGCTTATCTGACCTTCGCGGAGTTTAAAGGCGGTATTCAAAAAAACTGGATCCCAAAACTTATCATTCCGGTTTATGGTATACTGGCCCCCGGTATTTTTACTGCCGGGATCCTCACTGTATAATCTTGCCATCTGATCAAAACGCCTTGCTCCACTTTCAATTTGCTTCTTAATATCATTCAGTTGTTTTGCTGTATAGCTCTCTACCTCACGGTTGGCTTTGGGATACAATACGATTTGTCCTACCTCCAATTCACTTTCATAATAGGGTAAACTGTCTTTGGGAATTGTTTCCCAGTATGCCTTTACTTCTACCGGAGAGATTTTTACACTCTCCAGTATTTTATTCCGCATCTTATTGGCCATTTCCCTTTCCTTAAACGGAACTTTAAAATCTTCTTTTAACTGATAAATAGTACGACCTGAAATTTCTTCCAGCGCCTGTATACCACCATACATCTGAACGAACCCTCTGATCTGATTATCGATCATGCTTTCAATTTCTTCGTCCTCAACAATCAGGGAGTCCTTTTCGGCCTGAAGTACAAGGGCCTTTTTAATTAATTCGGACTCAAATATGATGCAATCAGGATTAGGAGGCAGTTCACCGCCTTGTCTTTCAATATCCGCAATGGCATTTATAACATCACTTTTCAGAATGATCCGGTCACCAACCTTACCGATGATTTTATCTGCAATTACTTTTTTGGTTTGGCAAAAACCCGAATCTCCCATGAAGATTGTAAAACAAATTACTGCCGGAACCAACACTCCTATTTTCATACCAACTAATTAATCTTTTCAAAAATACCCTGATTAAAGTTCAGGAACGCTTTTGCCTTGCATTTTAACAAAGAAAAAAATCCCGCAGAGTGTATCTCCAACGGGATTCAACTATTTCATGCATTAAAAGCCATCGGGCCCAAAATCAAATTATGAATAACGACTTATCTTCCTTTCAGATTTATTTAAAAAGGCTAACGGCTAATAGGTTATTTGCGCACCCTTTCAATAAACCAATCCTTGATTCTATAGCGTTCTTTTCACTTCCTCTTCTTCAATAGCCACAATGGTATCGCCTACCTGAATATCGGAGAAGTTTTTAACCGTAAGACCGCACTCATAATTGCTTGCCACTTCTTTTACATCATCCTTAAAGCGCTTGAGACTGCCGAGTTCCGCAAATGCTCCCTCGGTACGGGGGTACATAAGAACCCCGTCGCGGTAAAGCCTGATTTTTGCATCCCGCTTCAGCTTGCCTTCCTGTACATAACATCCTGCAACTGTAGCCTTATCGAATTTGTAAACTTCCCTGATTTCAACCGTAGCCACTTCTTTCTCTTCAACCTTGGGTTCAAGAAGACCCTCCATGGCACTCTTGATATCGGCAATGGCATTGTAAATGATGGAGTATTGTTTGATTTGAATACCCTCCTGCTCTGCAAGTCTTGATGCCTGCAGATTTGGACGAACATTGAAGCCCATAATGATGGCATCAGAAGCACTGGCAAGGGTAACATCATTTTCACTGATAGCACCTACCCCTTTCAGGATCACATTTACAACAATTTCTTCCGTGCTTAACTTTTGCAAACTGTCACTCAAAGCTTCAACAGAACCATCCACGTCACCCTTAATGATAACATTCAATTCTTTGAAGTTACCGAGTGCAAGACGGCGTCCAATTTCATCAAGCGTTATGTGTTTGCGTGTACGCATTCCCTGTTCCCGAAGGATCTGTCCCCGCTTGTACGCTGCCTGTTTGGCATCGCCTTCATCTTCAAATACTTTGAATTTCTCGCCGGCCTGCGGAGCGCCATTTAACCCAAGTATCAGGGCAGGTTGTGAAGGGCCTGCTAAATCCAGTTTTTCATTTCGTTCGTTGAACATGGCCTTAACACGGCCAAAATACTGACCACTCACCACAACATCGCCTACTTCAAGGCTTCCATTGAGTACCAAAAGCGTGGTAACATAACCGCGGCCTTTGTCGAGGGTAGCTTCTATCACTGTTCCTGATCCCATACGATCAGGATTGGCTTTTAATTCAAGTAGTTCCGCTTCCAGCAAAATCTTTTCAAGCAGCAGGTCGATGTTTAAACCCTTCTTTGCACTGATTTCCTGACTTTGGTATTTACCACCCCATTCTTCTACAAGCAGATTCATATTGGCAAGCTGCTCATAAATCTTTTGAGGGTTGGCACCATCTTTATCAATCTTGTTAATGGCAAATATCATGGGCACTCCGGCTGCCTGTGCGTGACTGATAGCTTCTTTGGTCTGAGGCATCACGGCATCATCTGCAGCAATGACAATAACGGCAATATCTGTCACCTTGGCTCCGCGGGCACGCATGGCCGTAAAGGCTTCGTGACCCGGTGTATCAAGGAAGGTTACTTTTTTCCCGGAAGGGGCAGTTACTTCATAAGCGCCGATATGCTGTGTAATACCACCGGCTTCGCCACTTACTACATTGGCTTTACGGATAAAGTCAAGAAGAGAAGTCTTACCATGGTCAACGTGGCCCATGATGGTAACGATAGGTGCGCGGGGCTGCAAATCCTCCACATCATCCTCTTCGTCTTCATCATCTTCCAGTTCCTGATCTTCAAGACCAACAAACTTCACATCAAACCCAAATTCGGAAGCCACCAGTTCAATTACCTCTGCATCAAGACGCTGATTAATGGAAACCATGATACCGAGGCCCATACATTTTCCGATAACCTCAGCAAAGTTCACATTCATCAATGAAGCAAGTTCGCTCACACTGATAAACTCTGTAACCTCCAGAACATTGCTTACTTCGCCTTCATTTTGCGCTTCGGCCAATTCGCGTCGCTTGTCACGACGAAGGCGGGCTTTATTACTTTTACCTCCACGGTTACCGCCGGAAAGACGCGCCTGCGTTTCCTGGAGTTTTCTTTGAATTTCTTTTTCGTCGATTACCTTTTCTTCACGTGGACGATGGGCAGCTCCGCGTTGATCCGGACGCCCTCTGCCATGATCCCTTCCATGACCTCCCTGACCTTGTTGGGGCCTGCCGCCTTGTCCCTGCTGACCGCCAAACCTTTGTTGCTGTCCTTGCTGACCCTGCTGCCCCTGCTGACCGCCACCGGGGCCTTCTTTCCTGGGGACCTGAATCCTGTTCCGCTTGCGCTTTTCGCGCTCTGAGGGGCCTTTAGGCCTTGTATCATTATCAACCGGGAGGTCAATTTTTCCAAGTATTTTTGGACCGGTAAGCCTTTCAGCCGCAATATTTTCAATTACAGGTGCATCCGGGGTGGTTTCTTCCGTTTTTGGAGCAACCTCAGGCACTTCAGCTACCACTTCCGGAGCCTTTGGTTTGGCAGGAGTTACCGGAACCGGCTTAGGCTGTTTGGGTGCACCCTTTTTAGGACGAGTGCTTGAGTCAATGGACGCGAGGTCAATTTTGGTAATGATTTTGGGGCCTTCAATTTCAGGGGCCTCAATTCTAACCTTTTCAACTTCCTTAACTTCAACCTCCTGCTTCACTTCCTCAGGAGCTATATCGGGTTGAATTTCCGTAACGGTTTCTTCTTTTTCAATTGGCTTTTCCTTTTCAACCACAACCGGTATTTCAGGGACTTCCGGTTCAGGAACAATCGGTTCTACGGGTTGAGGAAGCACTTCTGCTATTGGTTCAGGTTCGGGCTCAGGCATGGGAACCGCTGCCGCAGGTTCATTATCCTTTATCTGACCGATGATCTCCTTGCCCTTATCATGATCTGTCTTCTTTTCTTCCTTTCTGAAACTGATTTCTTCTTCTTCCCTTCTTTTCCTTGCTTCAGCCTGAGCTCCTTTCGGTAAGTCAATCAGGTCGCTTTTTGCTTTGGCTACTTTATCTCCCTGAAACTCCTTTTGAAGAGCTTCATACATTTCAAGGGTCAGTTTTGCAGTAGGTTTAAGGTCGTCCCTGTTGAAACCCTTTGCGGCCAAAAAATCAACGAGCGTATCCTGCCCGATATTGAATTCTTTGGCGGCGGCCAATAAGCGTGGTAATTTTATATCTGCTGTCATTAATTCCTCCGAAGCTACAAATTTGCAGCTCTTGATTATATTATCATTCTATTTCAAATTACAGTGTTAAGTAACCCCTGTTTTACAAAAATGGAGACCAAATTTATTCAGCATCCAGTTCTTCCTGCAGGATTCGTCTAACTTCTGCAATCGTTTCTTTTTCAAGATCGGTTCTGCGTTCCAGTTCTTCCGCACTCAAAACCATTACGGCCCGGGCGGTATCACAACCAATTTTCTTAAGCTCATCCAATATCCACTGATCAATTTCATCTGAAAATTCATCAATATCCACATCAAATGTAGTTTCATCTTCTTCTACATCCCTGAACACATCAATATCCAATCCTGTCAGTTCACAGGCGAGTTTGATATTGACACCTCGTTTGCCAATGGCAAGACTTACCTGATCGGGTGGCAAAAATACGTCGGCATGCTTTCTTTCCTGATCAATTACCATGCGGGTAATTTTTGCAGGGGTCAATGCGCGCTGAACTAAAAGATTGATATTGTTGGTGAAATTGATAACATCAATATTTTCATTTTTCAGTTCGCGTACAATCCCATGGATCCTGCTGCCTTTCATACCCACACAAGCGCCTACAGGATCGATCCTGTCATCAAAACTTTCAACGGCAACTTTAGCCCTTTCGCCCGGTTCGCGTACAATTTTACGGATAGTAATTAATCCATCAAATATTTCCGGTACTTCAATCTCAAGCAATTTGGCCAAAAATGAAGGATGTGTCCGGCTCAGGATGATGGTAGGTGTGTTGTTTTTCATTTCCACCTTTTTTACCACTGCCCTGACAGGTTCACCCTTTTTAAAATAATCCTGTGGGATTTGTTCGCTTCTGGGTAAAAGGAGTTCATTTCCTTCCTCATCAAGCAACAAAATTTCCTTACGCCACACCTGATAAACCTCTGCACTGATAATTTCTCCGACACGGTCAGCGTATTTCTTTACGAGGATATTCTTTTTAAGGTCGCCAATGCGGCTTGCAAGTGTCTGCTTGGCTGCAAGGATAGCCCTGCGGCCAAAATCATACAAGTCAACTTCTTCAAAAAGCTCTTCCCCTACCTCAAAATCAGGTTCAATTTTAATGGCATCACTGTAAGCGATTTCTTCATTGGGATCCATCACATCACCATCTTCCACAATCATCCGCCTCCTGATAATTTCAAGGTCACCTTTCTCGGCATTAACAATTACATCAAAATTATCATCGGCACCATACTTCTTTCGAAGCAGTGTTTTAAAAACGTCTTCAACCACCTTCATCAACGTGGGACGGTCAATGTTTTCAGCTTCCTTAAATTCCTGAAAAG
The DNA here is from genome assembly GCA_025455245.1 of Chitinophagaceae bacterium. Lineage (GTDB taxonomy): Bacteria > Bacteroidota > Bacteroidia > Chitinophagales > Chitinophagaceae > Phnomibacter. The sequence continues at coordinate 1,934 of JALOMX010000031.1, read as the reverse complement.
CCTCAATCAGGTTAATACTTGCCATTTTTTATTTCCTGTTTTTTCTTTTGAACTTTAAAATTTGATTTCGACTACTGCCTTTTTGATGTCATCATAAAGCAGACTATGTGTAATCGTTTCCTGCTTTTTTCCTTTGCCTTTGATTTCTTCCAATACAATTCCATCATCTGTCGCATCGGTTAACTTTCCCTCCAATTTCCTGTCATCCTGCAGGGTTATGGAAAGAGTTCGTCCGATATTCTTTCTATACTGCCTTGTGAGAAGGATGGGTTCACCCACGCCCGGACTGCTGATTTCAAGTGAAAAGTCGCCCTCCGGAAAAATTGCCCTTTCCTCAATTGCCTTATATAGTTTTCTGTTTATTTTTATACAGGTATCAATGCTGATTCCCTGATCGGTATCCAGAAAAATCCTGATGTTATTTCCGGGTTTAATTTTCACCTGAACGATATATACATCAGGACTATCCTGTAATGCCAGTAACAGAAGGTCATCCAATGTTTTATTTAAATCTGCGTTTGTCATTTATTGCTAAAAAAACCACTTTCACTGTGTACAAATGAAAAGGGAACGGTAGCCGTTCCCTTCCTTTCGATCATTTCCGGTTGCAAAAGTAGGGTATTCCGGTTTTCACTCCAAAATTCATTTTTGTGATTTTTTAGGCGCCGCCTTTGCCGGTTGATTATTCATTGAAAAAAGTTTTCATTCAATTTTAAGAGCCCCTGTGCAGCTCTGAATTATAAAAATCTCATCAGGTTTTCCGATCACTGTAACTGTTTCTGAAAAATTTTAACAGCCATAGGTACCCCCCCTGCTTAACTTTGCAAACGCTATGCAATACATTTTTTGGGCATTGCTCCTTTATCTGCTTTATCGGTTTTTTACCGGCTTTGTATGGCCGGTTTATAAAGCCACCACCATGGTGAAAAAGCAGTTTAATTCAATGAAGGAACAAATGAATCAAATGAATTCAGAAGCTCATGTATCAGGGGAGAAAGGGAAGTCTCCCGAAAAATCGCGTTTTGATAAAAGCGGGGACTATATTCCGTTTGAAGAAATAAAAGAATAGGAATTTTACCTGAAATAATCCACTACCTGGTAATTACGAAAGTGCCTTTATCGGACAGGGTATTTCCCAAATCGCATTCACCTTCCACGAAATATACATAACCACCAACCGGCTGCCTTTTTCCATTAAAGGTTCCATCCCATCCGTAGTTTTTATTATTAGGAGGAAAATTACTCCGCTCATGTAACAGCTGACCATACCGGTTGTAAACCACAAATTTCTTAATGGCCCTCATGCCCCTGGTAAGCGGATAATATACATCGTTCAAACCATCGCCATTGGGTGAAAAAGCATTGGGCATTAATAAATTCTTTTGGGAGCAATCCAGTGTCAGCCTCAATACATTTCTTGAAACACAACCTTTATCTGTGGTAGTAGTCAATACAAACTGAGTAGAGATATTTGCGACCCCTGAAGGATTTGGACAGTTACTGCAACTCAGTTGATTTGATGGTTGCCAGTTATAGGAAACGATATCGCTGCTGTATGCAGGTGTAAAAGTAAATGGTGTGTTGTAAGGCAAAATCAGGTCCGGGCCAACATCCACCGAAGGATAAGGATTTACTTCTATAGTAGCCTGTATCTGTTTTGGAAAACAATTACCCTGATCTGTAATGGTAGCCGTGTACGTTGTGGTTGAAGCCGGTGTAATGACAGGATTTGGACTGTTTGGGGATGACATAAAGTCTGTAGGGTTCCAGGAAATCAACTTATCCGTGGCATTGATATTAAACTGAACCTTCTGCCCAATGCATATTCCGGTGTCTTTTACATTATGACTGGGCATTGAAAAATCCTTCCAAACATCAATATTCACTTTTTGGGTCCTTGAGCAGCCGAAAGTATCCACCACTGTTGCTACAAA
>JALOMX010000310.1 GCA_025455245.1 Chitinophagaceae bacterium | reverse complement strand
TGGCGGATTGGATGCAAATGGTCAGTATGTTGAAATACCGGATGGTGTTGTAAATGATTTAGACCGGACTTTTATTGGTGACCCGAACCCAAATTTTGAATACGGCCTTGACATGCGTGTTGATTTTAAAGGATTTGATCTTGCCGTTTTCTTGCAGGGAATTTCAGGGGCTGAAGTGTACAACGACTATAAACACCTGACGGATTTCTCGTCGATTTGGCCTGGAACCAATTTTGGCACCCGTACGCTTGAAGCATGGAGCCCAACTAATACATCTTCTACTATTCCTATGCTAACGCTAACCGACACGAACAATGAGGGCAGATATTCCTCCTATTTCATTGAAAATGGCTCATATCTGAAACTTCGTAATCTTCAATTAGGCTACACATTTTCGAAAAAGACACTGGAAGCTATAAAAATAAAAGGTGCAAAAGTTTATCTTCAGGGACAAAATTTATTTACTATAATGGATACCAAAGGCACGGATAAATACACCGGCGTTGATCCAGAAAATCCAAATTTTGCCTATCCTATTGCCCGTAGCTTTACTATTGGACTTAATTTAACTTTCTAAAATAAAAAAAGATGAAAAATAAATATTCTAAATTAAAAATATTTGCCGCGATACTTGGACTGGTTTTAATTCAAATTTCATGTAGCGACGATTTCCTTGATATTGCTCCAAAAGCAACTGTAAGTGGAGACCAGTTAAATACACCCGAAAATATAGAAGGAATGGTAACTGCCGCTTATGCCGAATTAGGAAATGACCATTATACTGCACCAAACTCTCTTTGGCCCTATGCCGACATTACCAGCGGTGACGCATACAAAGGTGGTGATGGAACGGGTGACCTTCAGGAATTTAACTGGCAGGAATTATTCCAGATCAATATTCCCGGAAACCCATTGCTCGATACAAAGTGGTACAGGCTTTATGTTGGAATTTCTCGTTGCAATGAGGCTTTGAGAAGAATCAACGCCATTAGCGAAGCTGATTATCCAAATAAAACAATGCGAATCGCAGAAATGCATTTTTTGAGAGGACATCATTATTTTATTCTGAAAACCATGTTCAAAAATATTCCATGGATTGATGAAACCGTTGTAGGAGAGGATGTGGCTAAAGTATCGAATGTTGCTTTGAAAGATCAGGAATTATGGGATAAAATTGCTGCTGAATTTCAGGATGGTGTAAATAATTTACCTGAAAGCCAGGCTGATTTGGGTCGCCCGAATAAATACACCGCAGCAGCATACCTTGCTAAAGTAAAACTATATCAGGCATACGAACAGGACGAAACAAACGGCGTTACGTCTGTTAACACCACTAAATTGAACGAAGTAATTACACTGGTCGATCAGGTGATTAATTCAGGTAAATACAACCTTTTTAGCGATTTTGGGTATAATTTCCTTTGGGACAAAGATAAGAGCGGTACTGAATCTGTTTTTGCTATACAGCGTTCAATTGATGACGGAACCCCGAAAGGCCGCTTGGATTGGGGAAATGCACTTAATTATCCGATGAATCCGGAATATGGTTGCTGTGGGTTCCACAATGCCAGTCAGAATCTGGTCAACTCTTTTAAAACTGATGGTAGCAAAGGATTGCCTTTGTTTGATACTTTTAATAACTCAAATGCAGTTGAAGGTGATGATTTCAGCAACAATACCTTTGATGTTCGACTTGACCATACAGTAGCAATTCCCGGACATCCGTATAAATACGATCCAAATTTTATATATCAGAAAGGTTGGGTTCGAGCAATCAACACTTACGGACACTTTATGTCGATGAAGGAAGTTCAACATTACCAATGTGCCTGCTTTTCTAAGGTTCCTCCTTTCATGGCAAGCTCTAAAAATACAGATATCATTCGTTTTGCCGATGTTTTACTTTGGAAAGCTGAAGCATTGATTGAGTTGGGCCGCCAAAACGAAGCACTTCCAATTATTAATCAGATTAGGGAACGGGCAATAAACAGTAAAGCAATGTTAAAAGATAATACTGGCGCTCCTACGTCAAATTATTTTATGGATGTTTATAAACCTGGAGTTAACTGTACCTGGGATCAGTCTTTTGCACGGAATGCCCTGAGATGGGAAAGACGACTTGAACTTGCGATGGAAGGAATCCGGTTCTTTGATTTGGTTCGCTGGGGAATTGCCGCAGAATACCTGAATACCTATTTTGAACAGGAGAAACTGGTTCGCCAGTATCTAAAAGACGGGAAATTCACTAAAAATAAACATGAATATTTCCCGATTCCACAGAAGCAAATTGACTTTAGCAACGGGTTGTATAAACAAAACTACGGTTGGTAATTAAAAGATTGTCAAATCATTTAATCTAAAAAAAAATGAAAAATATAATAAAATTCACATTCATATTTTCCTTATTGTTCGGATTACTCCAGTCGTGTGAGGAAGAATATGTTTCAAACCTTGTACTTGACAAACCTGTAACAATTTCTGAATTTACAGTAAACGGGGTACCCGGCGTTATCAATGAAAAACAAAAAACCGTTGTGGTAAAAGTGCCTGATGGTACAGACGTTTCAAAAGTAAGTCCTGTAATTAAAATTGCCGAAGGTGCTGTTATCACTCCTGCGATTACGGCAAACATGGATTTTACCGCACCAATCGAATTTACGATTGTGAATGGAGATGTTTTTTGCAAGTACATGATCACTGTTTCGGAAGAGTTTTTTGTAGGGTTTCTGGGAACCGCTGCCAATACTTCTTCGATTGCTGATGATGATGAAAAGGCTGCCGCTGAATGGTTTTTAGCAACTTATGAAAATGGAAAATACATAAGTTTTGATGATATTAAAAGTGGTAAAGTTGATATTTCCAAATTCAGGGCTCTTTGGTGGTATTTTGATTCAGGTAGAGCATTACCGGCAATTGCCGAAGATGCAGTTGTGTTAAATGCTATTAATAATTTCTATAAAAATGGAGGTAACTTGTTACTGAATACTCATGCCTGTGCATATTTCTGGAAACTCGGTCGTATGACTGAGACATTTAATATGGCTATTGGTGATGGCCCCGGAGGAGACAACGGAGATACCTGGGCAATAGGTGTTAATATTGGTGGAAAGCATGACATGAGCACACACCCTATTTATAAAGGAATTCCATTAACAACTGATGCCGGTGGCTTTAAAAGCTTCCCTGCCATTGGACCAGGTTGGAAAGAAGACCATAACTATGCGATACTTGATGTTGCAGCACATTATGGTTTTGGGAATGGAGATGAAGCAGCTTATACTGCTTTTACAGAAACGAACAAATTAAAATGGCTGGGTGTCTGGGACTGGATGCATGACTATTGGATGGCTGGTATTTTGGAGCTCATGCCTACTGCCACATACAAGGGGAAAGCAATCTATATAGGAATTGGTGGCATCGAGTTTAAACAAAATGCCCAGGGTGAAAAAAATCCTTCAGGGGTAAATATGTATCAAAGCAATATTAACAAGTTATATCAAAATTCAATAGACTATCTGTCGATAAAAAACTAAAATTT
>JALOMX010000309.1 GCA_025455245.1 Chitinophagaceae bacterium | reverse complement strand
AAATGCCGGTTCCGGTATAGTTTCCAAAGGAATCCACTACTTCATATTGCCCGTTTGGACGGGCTTTAAACTGAAAAATTCCAAACCCATTTCTAAGCCTTTCGAGTTTTACAAAAAGGTCACCATTCGGGCCAATTGTTATGTGACGGTTACGCCCGAGTTTTTCCACTACCGGAGTAATGGTAAAACCTTTTGCAACATTTATGGAGGGTGGTGTATTATACTGTATGTTTTTCCCCTTTAAAGAATCTGAATATTCACCTGCCAAAACCCCTGTACAATGAATCAATAGAATAGCTGAAAAAATAATCCGCATGTTGTTTACTTTTTTTCAATGCTTCATTAGACGTGCAAAATGGTAAAAAGGTTTGGGATGTTGGCAGTTATATTTGCCACGCAATAATAAAATCACACATGCGCTTTCCCGGATTGGTACTTATTAACAGTTTATTTTTAAGTGGTGTTGCTGCATACACACAGCCTCCTGATTCACTCTCCTCACTTGATCCTGTGGTTGTTTCAGCATCTTTTTCCCCGGCCCAAAGCAGTAAAACGGGCAGAAACATTATTGTAGTAAAAGGTGAACAGATAATGAACCTCCCTGTGAATTCTGTCGATGAATTGCTGAGGTACCTGCCCGGATTGGAAGTGCAGGCACGGGGGCCGATGGGGGTTCAGGGCGATATTTCCATCAGGGGCTCTACTTTTCAGCAGGTTTTGGTTGTGCTTGATGGCATCCGCATCAATGATCCCCTTACCGGCCACTTTAACAGCTATATTCCCCTGCCTGCCACCGAAATCGAAAGAATTGAAATCCTAAAGGGCGCTGCTTCAGCCATTTACGGTACAGAAGCAGTGGGCGGTGTGGTGCATATTATTACCAAAACATTTGCGAGAACAGCCAATAAAAGCGGCTTTGAAGGTCAGTTTACTGCCGGCGAATCTGGATTGTGGGGCATTAATGCCGGAGGAAGATGGGTAAATGAAAAAACCACCCTCTCGGCAGGCATTTTAACCAACAATGCAGACGGACAGCCCCAGCGCGGAACCACCGGTTTCTTCAACCTGACAACCCTTTCCCTGGGACTTTCTCAAAAATTAAATGAACATTGGACGCTTGGGGTAAGGACAGCCTATGATAACCGCGATTTTTCGGCACAGAACTTTTATACAACTTTTGTGAGCGATACAGCCACTGAACAGGTGGAAAGCTGGTGGCAGCATGCGCAACTAACCTATAATAAAGGCAGAATGCGGTTCACCACTGACATAGGCTATAAATCGCTTCAGGATATTTACGCCTTTAATAAGGCAAGTGTTGCCAACAATAACAAAACGCAACTTTTCCAGGTACTTTCAAGGGCGGGTATATCCATCCATGAAAAACTGGGATTTACAGCGGGTGTGCAGTACATCGATCGCGGCATTAAAAGCAATGACCGGGGCGACCATCAGGTATGGCAGGCAGCAGTATTTGGGGTTCTAAACTGGGAACCTATTCCAGGTCTGCAAATAGACCCCGCCATCCGATTTGATCAACACGAACGTGCCGGCTTCGAATTTGTCCCTCAACTCAATGTTTCTTACCGGAAAAACAAGTATCAGTTACGGGGCAGTGCAGGCCGAAGTGTGCGGGATGCAGATTTTACCGAAAGGTTCAACAATTACAACAGGCAGCTTGTAACAAGCGGCAGGATCGGGAACCCCGATCTTGAAGCTGAAAGTGGCTGGAACTACGAAGCCGGGGCGGATGTATGGATTGGAAAAGGGCTTAAATTGTCTTCAACCCTTTTTTACAGGGATCAGCAAAAACTGATTGATTGGGTAAACACACCCTATGCCGGGATGCCCCGAAAAGAAAATCTTGTTCCCACCGGAACGTATGCCCTTTCAAAAAATATCTGGGAAGTAAATACCCTTGGCTGGGAGTTGGACCTTCAGTACAGGAAAGAATTTGACAACAAAAGATCCCTGAATGTGCAGGGTGGACTTTTATGGGTAGATAACAACGGAAATGAAGGCATACCAAGTCTTTACCTGAGTACACAGGCCAAATGGCTTGCCAATTTCCTGGTACAGTACCAAATGGGTAAATTTGTTGTTTCGGCAACAGGGTTGTATAAAAAACGTGAAGAGCAAAAAACAAACGGCGGAATCAATGCAACGCTATCACCGGAGTACTTTGTGCTGAATCCAAAAATCGAATTCAATGCTTCCAAAAAATGGGGCGTTTTTGTTCAAGTGGATAACGTTACAGACAAAACCTATAGCGACATACTCGGTGCGGCAATGCCCGGCCGTTGGTGGATGGGAGGAGTGAATGTTAGGTTTTAAGGGGAAAATTCCAAATCAAAAAATCCCAAATTCCAAAAATGTAAATCGTAAATTAAAATATCGTGTTACAGGAAATACTTTTAAATCTCGGCATTGGCCCGATAAACCGTGGAACATCAACAGGCAGCGAATGGATGATTACCAATGGTTCACCTATTGATTCATATTCCCCGGTGGATGGCAAACTAATTGCATCCGTCATGCCTACTGACAGGCCTGCCTATGATGTGGTTGTTTTAAAGGCACAAACTGCTTTTGCCGAATGGCGGTTGTGGCCGGCTCCCAAACGTGGGGAAATTGTAAGGCAGATTGGGGAGGCCCTCCGTCAGAAAAAGCAGGACCTCGGCAAACTGGTGAGTTATGAAATGGGCAAAAGCCTTCAGGAAGGATTGGGTGAGGTGCAGGAAATGATTGATATCTGCGATTTCGCGGTGGGGCTCAGCCGTCAGTTGCACGGCCTTACCATGCACAGCGAAAGGCCGCAACATAGAATGTATGAACAATGGCATCCGTTGGGCATTGTCGGTATCATCAGCGCCTTTAATTTCCCGGTAGCAGTGTGGAGCTGGAACAGTATGCTGGCCTGGGTTTGCGGCAATGTTTGCGTATGGAAGCCATCAGAAAAAGCACCCTTGTGCGGCGTGGCCTGCCAGAAAATAGTAGAAGAAGTTTTTGACAGAAACGGCGTTCCTGAAGGGGTAAGTTGCCTCGTTCAGGGTGCCCGTGATTTGGGTGAATGGATGTCGGCTGATGAAAGACTGCCATTGATAAGTGCCACCGGCAGCACCCGAATGGGAAAAGCCGTAGGAACAAAAGTTGCAGAACGCCTTGGTCGCAGCCTGCTCGAACTCGGTGGGAATAATGCCATCATCATTTCCAAAGATGCAGATCTGAGTATGTCGCTGATTGGCTGTGTTTTTGGCGCTGTGGGTACTGCAGGACAACGCTGCACCTCTACAAGAAGGCTCATTATTCATAAAAATGTGTACGATAACTTTAAAGAAAAATTGGTTGCAGCCTATAGCCAATTGAAAATAGGTAACCCGCTTGAAGAAAAAAACCATGTTGGGCCTCTTATTGACAAAGATGCCGTTGCTAATTATCTTAAAGCAATAAGCACCTGTAAGGATCAGGGTGGAAATTTCATTGTTGAAGGTGGTGTTCTTGAGGGGGATCAATATGCATCAGGATGTTATGTAAAACCATGCGTGGCAGAAGTAACTCCGGG
>JALOMX010000308.1 GCA_025455245.1 Chitinophagaceae bacterium | reverse complement strand
AACTTTTCAATGCCTTTGTTTGAAACATCTTTCATGCTCAAAAAACAAAACGAAACCTTTTATGAAGGTTCCATGATGAAAGGCACATCTTCCGAGCCTCAACTTTGGCATGTAACTGCCGAATGGGGAAAAACGGCCCGTATCCCTCAGGCAACAGGAAAGGCTGAGGTTGACATCTCCGGCCGGTGGTCCATTCAATTCCAACGACCCGATGGCAGTTGGCGTCCGGCTGTTGCCGAATGGAAACAGTTGGGTAATAAACTGACCGGTACCATCATCAATCCAAGCGGTGATTATCGTTTTCTGGAAGGGGAAGTCTGGGAAAATAAATTTTATGTTACGGCTTTTGACGGTTCACACATCTATGCCTTTAAAGGCTCTATCACCAACGATTCAACTGTACAGGACGGTTTATTCTTTTCCGGCAGGGCTCCCGGCGATTCATTTCGTGCCCGGAAAGATCCGTTTGCAAAACTTCCTGAACCGACGCCTGTAGCCGAAATGAAACCCGGCCTTCAAAGGCTGTCCTTTCGCTTTCCCGACCTCGACAGCAACCTTGTGGGCATAAACGATTTGCGGTTCAGGGGCAAGGTTACTATTGTTCAGCTCATGGGAAGCTGGTGCCCGAATTGCATGGATGAAACCCTTTTCCTGAGTAATTTTTATAATGAACAAAAAACAAAAGAGGTTGAAATAATATCCCTTGCCTATGAGCTGAGTACCGATTTTAAACGATCGTCAAACAGCCTGCGAAAATTCCAGCAGCGGTTTGGGGTTCAATACCCCATGCTCATTACCGGGGTAAAAAGTTCCGATGCAGATAAAGGCGCAAAAACCCTTCCCGAACTTACCGATATCAAATACTTTCCGACCACTATTTTCTTGGATAAAAATGGCCGTGTAAGAAAGGTTCATAATGGCTTTTACGGACCCGGTGCACCTGAATATTTTGAAGCCTATAAAAAAGATTTTTTTGAAACACTGGAGCTTCTGAAAAATGAATAAACAAAAGTAAGATCGGATTTTCCCTCCCCGGTGGAGGTTTGTATCTTTACCGACCTTTGAACAATAAAAAATATGATAGATTCTTTAAGGGAAGCCATTGCTTTATCTCCGGAAAATATTCCTCTCCGGCTCAGCCTTGCCGAACTGCTGGTAAAAGATGAAAAATACCGGGAAGCTGTTACCGAATATAAAAAAGTACTTGAACTCAGTTATGGACACCCAAAGGCTCAATCAGGCCTTGCTGCATGTTATTTTCACCTTGGGCAATATTCCGCAGCAATAATCATTTACGAACAAATGGAAAAAGACCTGCCCGATGCCGATACCCTGCTGTATGCAAAGGCACTGGCAAAAGAAAATAACCTTGCCAAAGCCGCATCGCTCTATCAGGCCATTTCGGTCTTCAATCCGGCCATGCAGGATGATGAGCTTGACAGCCTGCTGAAAATACCTTCCTCCGGCGAACCATTTAATGATGAAGATCCGTTTGATACGGGTGAAAGCATTTTCCTTGAAAAACCTTCGATCAACTTCAGTAATGTGGGTGGCATGGAGGCTATAAAAAAAGAGATTTCGCTGAAAATCATAAAACCCATTCTACACCCGGAATTGTATAAAGCTTACGGCAAAAAGACAGGGGGAGGCATTTTATTGTATGGCCCTCCCGGTTGCGGTAAAACCTATATTGCCAAAGCTACTGCCGGTGAAATCAATGCCAATTTTATGAATATTGGGCTGCACGACATTCTGGATATGTGGATTGGCAACAGCGAAAAAAACCTCCACGAAGTTTTTGAAATAGCCCGCTCTTCTGCCCCTTGTGTGCTTTTTATTGATGAAGTAGATGCGCGACCTGAAACAAAGTGCCATGAGGCATACCATCAATCAGTTTCTCAGCGAAATGGATGGAATTTCTTCAAACAATGAAGGGGTTTTGATATTGGCGGCTACCAATGCACCCTGGAGTGTGGACAGCGCTTTCCGTCGTCCGGGTCGCTTCGACAGGGTTCTTTTTGTGCCGCCTCCCGATGCATCGGGCAGGGTTTCCATCCTGAAAGCCCATTTAAAGGATAAACTCCACGCCGGTATAGATTTTGAAAAAGTAGCCGCAGCTACACCCGAATTTTCCGGGGCCGACCTATCGGCATTGATTGATATTGCTACGGACAGCAAATTGGAAGAGGCATTGGAAAAAGGAGAAATGATTCCGATAACCACCAAAGATCTTTTAAATGCTGCCAAAAAATTAAGTCCTTCTACCAAAGAATGGTTTGGTACCGCAAAGAATTATGCCCTATACAGCAATGAAAGCGGTCAGTACAATGAAATACTGGAATACATTAATCAGAAAAAGAAGTAAAAGCCTTCGACCAACTTATGACCGTTTCGAAAGAAGTAATGATAGAGCGGGCAAAGCTTTTAATTGAGCAAAACCGGTATGACGATGCTGAAAGGGAATTGAAAAAAGTACTTGCAACAGACCCGGAGCATGATGAAGCCCTGTCGCTGATGGCACGTATTAAGATTGATTCAAAAAAGCCATATGAAGCCTTTACGTATTTGGATAAAGCGCTTTCATTATGCCCTACCGAAGATTATTATTTATACCTGAAAAGCTTTGCCCATTTTCAGCTCGATCAGGTGGAAGAAGCAGAAAGATTGCTTAAAGATGCCATTCAATTCAATCCATGGCATCCGGGCTATTTTGCCCTGTATGCCAACATTTTAACCCAACAAAGGAAATACAAAGAGGCCCTTGATAAAGCCAATCAGGGTTTGTCAATGAATCCTTCTGATATAAATTGTCTGAATGCAAGAACACAAGCCTTGGTAAAACTGAACCGCAGTGGTGAAGCATTTGAATCCATAAAACATACCCTCGCCGCCGATCCGGAAAACGACTATTCACATACTAATGCCGGCTTTAGCTTTCTGGAAAAGGGTAAACATAAACAGGCAGCCCAACATTTCACAGAGGCCCTCCGCATTAATCCTGCAAACGAAAATGCACGTGATGGAATGAAGGATGCCCTAAGGAGCAACATCGCCCCATACCGTTGGCTTTTACAATACGAATACTGGCTGCAAAACAAAGGCCGGAACATGCGGGTTATTTTTGTCATCGGGCTTTTTTTGGGAGTAAGGTATCTAGCTGCGACTGCTTCAAGTGTCCCAAAGCCCCTGGCAATCATCTTTTACACCATTTTCGTGCTGTATATCCTTATGGCACTGATCAGTTGGATCATTAAACCGGTTGCCAATATGTTTTTGAGTTTTCATCCTAAAGGAAAGTATGCTGTTACCAAGGAAGAAAAATGGATAAGCATTACGGTACTTGGCCCCATTGCATTGGGATTTATGCTATTACTGCCGGGAATATTATTAAAAGGAAGTGATGAAAATGGCATTCAATGGTTTACTTTGGGTATTATCACCGCATCACTGGCATTACCTTTCAATTATATCAGGTATCCTTTGAAAAGCTATACCCGCCATTTCAGACAATGGATGGGATTGATTACGGTTAGTCTCGGAATATCTGTGGTTCTGTCCGGTTTGTTAATCAGGGATGCTGAGATAAACTCCTTATTATTGGCAATCTATGGTCCTGTTTGGTTTATCGGCATGTGGATAGCTGCCTTTACCAGGTAAAAAGTGGATAATCAAGGATCAAAGGATCATATTTACAGGGTTCAGGATTGGCAATTATGAAATTTCGTTTCTGTTAATTTAAAAATTATTGAATATGAAAGAAATCCTTCAACTGGTTTATTGGAACAATACGGTACAAAACTATCTTATTGCCCTTGGGGTTTTTATAGGTGGGATTCTTTTTATCCGCCTTATACGCAAGGGTGTGGTACGTTATCTGCGTAACTGGGCTGAAAAATCAGAAGGCAGCCTCGATGATTTCCTGGTATCGGTACTGGAGCAAAACCTGCTCCCCATTTTTAATATCGGCGTATTTTACCTTGCTATGAAGTACCTGTCACTCCCTGAAAAAGGTGACCGGATACTGAATATTTTGTATGGAATTGCCGTAACATGGTTTGTTGTTCGCATCATTCTCAGGCTTATTAAACATGCCCTTGATCAATACGCAGAAAAACAGGATGACCCTGAAACGAAAAAGAAACAAATGCGTAGCCTGATGGCTATTGTAAAAATGCTGATATGGCTGGTAGCCCTTATCATGCTGCTCAGCAATCTGGGTTTCAATGTTACCGGCATTGTTGCAGGTTTGGGTATTGGAGGCATTGCAATAGCCCTTGCTGCGCAGGCTATTCTGGGTGATCTCTTTTCTTATTTTGTCATCTTTTTCGACAAACCTTTTGAACCCGGGGATTTTATTCAGGTTGATGACAAAAGGGGCACTGTTGAAAAGGTAGGGTTAAAAACAACAAGGGTTCGCGCTTTAACCGGCGAGCAACTAATTTTCAGTAATACAAACCTTACCAATTCAAGGGTGCACAATTTTAAAAAGTTGGAACGGAGAAGGATTGTTTTCACCATTGGCGTCACCTATCAAACCCCTGCTGAAAAACTTGAGGCGATCCCCGGATTCATTAAAGATATCATCAGCAATCGCGAAGGGGTCACTTTTGACCGGGCCCATTTTTCGGCTTTTGCCGATTCAAGCCTGAATTTTGAAATTGTGTATTTTATCGAGCAGGCTGATTATACGTTTTACATGGATCAGCAGCAGGATATTTACCTTTCCATGGTCAGGAAGTTTCAGGCAGAAAATATTGAATTTGCATATCCTACACAAACGGTATATGAATATAAAATGGGCGAAATCCATCCATAAAAAAAGTCCCGGCATTCATTTCGAAGCCGGGACTTTTTTCCAACATCAGGGAAATTAATAAGACCACTGATCCTGTTCCCAGTTAAATATGGTCTCCTTAATTTTTTCTCCTTCCAGCAACCTGAAAAGCGGATCCTTCTGAAATCCTTCGATAGGCTTATCAAAAGGATTATTTAAAGTTGACTTATAAATATAGCTCGCAAAATAACGGCTCTCGAAAACCTCTTCCCAACTCATCCGGGCTGCCATGTTACGGGGGTTGTAAGCCTCATATTTGGCAAGGTAAGGCCTGAGTTCGGGATAATACACCCAAAACAAACGGAATGTTGCCCTTTCTGTACCATCGTCGTTAAAGATGGTTTTCATAGGAGCGATTCCCAGTATACGGAAATGCAATCTTGAGGTTTCACGATCAAAAATAATTTCCTCCTTTACGGCATAAGAGCGAATTGATTCTTCATTGAATTCCTCTCTGATGGTTACCCTTTTTGTGATACCTAACGTACCCGTAGGGTCCTTTTCAAGATCAGGAACATCCACATCATAGCTTGAGCCGACAAGGGATTTTGCCACTGCATCTACCGAAAGAGGCGTAGTGAACCTGTCATTTGAATTATCAAAAGCGGTA
>JALOMX010000307.1 GCA_025455245.1 Chitinophagaceae bacterium | reverse complement strand
TTGGCCTCACCCTGCGCGAACTTGCCGACTTTACCGGCATCGAACATTCACGGTTGCACCGGATAGAACAGGGCGACCGCCCACCTTCCGCCGAACTTTTGCTCACCCTTGTACGGTTGCAGCATGCCGCCCGTGCACAGCCGAGGTCAGCCCCGGCACACTGCCTGCAGCCCGATACCATCGCCCGGTGGCAAAGCCAGGCAGCCTTCTGCCGCGAAAAAGCGTACCGCCTGCGCAAAAAACTATGCGCCCTCGAAGCCAAAGCGGCCAAATGCCGGGCCCTGATGCATTGCGCTGCGTTTTTAAGCGCCATCCCTGCCCTTTCAGCCAAACAGCAGCGCTGGATCGACGAACGGCAGTACCAGGCCGGCATTAACCTGGCAGGCTGCGATGAAGGCATTCAAACCGAATTGCGCATCCGCATAGCCTTGCTGGAAAAAGAGGCGGAGATGTATGCAGGGGCGGCGGAGGGCAAAATGGGTGAATGAATGAGTTTGAGGTGGGCATTGATCAATATTCCTTCATGGTTGTTTATTTTGGTTTTAGATGACTCCGAAGGAATCAAATGTTTACAGAAAAGCCTGATTTTTAAGAAACAACCTATCCCGACAGGGGTCGGATATAATTCAGTAAGCCTCGTTACATGTACAATGCAAAAGACAGGACGGATACTTAAAGCAAACAGATAAAAGAGATATTCAGGATTGGAGACCCCGGTGGATATTGAATATACTACATTTGGAAAGTTAAAACCATCACTCAGCAGGATGCAAATACCACGCCCCATTCATGACGACTTCCGGTTTCTCCTTGACCTGAAAGACAAGGAGCTGATTGAATTGTTCAAAGATGCCAGAGCATACATTCTGGAGCTTTACCCTGATGCCAATGAACTGCTGTACCATACACATGCATTGACGGCTGTATTTTCGATTTCCGATAAGCTATCTGACGCTTTTTGTATGCTGCCCATATATACAAACCACCTGAACCTCGGATTCAATAAAGGGACACTTTTAAATGACCCTGATAAACTTCTGACAGGCACCGGCAATTTAATCAGGCACATCAACCTAAAAACAAAATCCGATTACAGAAATGCATCCGTAAAAGCATTGATTCGGGAAGCCATTGACCTTGCCAGGAAAGATATGGACAAACCAACAGGCAGCATCGGTAAGACATTTTCAAAAATCAACAAAAAATGAAAGGCAGGCTGTAATCGAACAAAAATACGTCTCTACAATCCCAGGGCTTATCCTTGCAACCACCTCCGGTATTTCCTTTTCACTACGGAAGAATGGCGAAAACAATCCAGAATCCTCTGGAGTTCATCCGATTGGAGGGTTCCCACAACTTCATAATCCACCCCTTCAATGACATACCGCTTACGTAAATGGTCGATTTCAAAATCTGATAAACAGTTGCCATATAAAATGGTACGAAACGGGAAAGCCCATCCGTTGGTGGTAATCGGGCGGTTCGCTTCAAGCAGGTAACAATTTATCCCGTTAACCGGCTGATCAACACAGCCATGTTCAAAGGGCAAGTCTGCAGGTAAATGAAATCGGCTTGAAGGCAGCGATGCAAGAACAACCTGCTGTTGAGTTACACCCAATACTAAAAAATATTTGGGTTTATGGTTCCCATCCTCAAAATGAAACGGGTCAAAATATAGAAGAAGGCCGGGGGTATACACGTTTTAGCTTAATAAAGTTTGGGATTGATGTAGAAATTCCAGGTAGCCATGGTAACGGGAAAGTTTGGCCTGGTCACCTTCAAGGATGGCTTCAAAATCAACATCAATTTCGGTAGTGTTTAACTGTCCGCTTTCCAGAATATCCACCAGCCCATGCCGCTGCGCGGTTACATACCAGGGCGTGTTTGTCCGGTGGGTAAAATTGATGAGTTCTTTAGCCGTGCAGGTTTTAAACCTTTCCGCTACCTGCTCTAACAATGCCATTTCCTGATCACTGAATTCATCATCGTTAAAAGCCCTTAACGGCGCCACCACGGTGCGCTGATCTTGGTTTTCAACCGCAATATAAGCGGAAAGCAGCGAAGGTCCTTCCGTAAACTCGAGGTACAGGTCGGGAGAAACCGGGCCCATTTTCCACACCTTAAAATGCAAACCAAAAAAAGGTGTGCCCCATTGACGGATTGAAAATTCCTCCAGAATATAAACCAACTTTAAGACCTGGGTTTTGGATACCGGACCATAAACGCCCATTTTATTGCAAAGAAAAATAATGGCGTTTCCCAGTTTATCAAGCTGATTTTTTGTGTAAGTTGTATTGGCTGCGTGCACCGGTTAAAATTAATGCCTTGTGGCAAAGTTATAAAAATTTTTCAGAAAGCTAAATTCGTTAGCAGCAAAATGGGATTTTCAGGTATGCTTGTGTTTAACCAAACACTTGATTACCTTAGCCGTAAGCTCCTTGTTTAACAGATAGTAAATTACGATTTACCCAACATTCAAATACACTTTTTTGAATTATTTGCCCAGAGCCTAACATGCCCATTCATACAGAAATGTGGAATCCTTTTTGTAGGGAGTAAAAGCCATATGTCAATCAAAAGAGGCCGTGGCACGTCCTTCAAAACGGTATAATAGTATAATTTTAGGGCTTTTAAATATCTCTTTAGATTTTTAGACAAATTGACCCATATATTTGTCATATATTTTGACGAGATTCTTGTCAGTTTAACTGTCCAGCCTTTTTTCTATGTTTTATCGGGAATATCCTCACCTGCTTTTTAAAAGAAACTGGGTTTTAACGCCCACTTCTCAGTTTTTATTAGGACAATGCGATGCCCTCGTAAAAGCTATCAACAATACGCCAATAATGCCTCAGCATTACCAGGAATTAATGAATGTCTCGCTAATTAAAGGGGCACAGGCTACCACTGCCATTGAAGGGAATACACTTACTGATGAGGATATCAAGAGGCTGATGGAAGGTGAAAAAATGCCGCCAAGCAAAGAATACCAGGAAATTGAAGTGAGGAATATCCTTGACGCCTTTAATGAGTTATTGGAAGAAGTTATTCAGAAAAACGAAGCAAGCCTGATAACTCCGGATTTATTACGACGTTTCCAAAAAATGGTTGGAAAAAATCTGGGAGAACATTTTGCAGCGATACCCGGTCAATTCAGGAATAGTGATGTAGTAGTAGGAACTTATCGTTGTCCGGACCATCGGGATGTGCCGGCACTTGTGGAGGAATTATGTAATTGGCTGAAAAAAGAATTTGGATATGGGAATGTAAAACAAACATTTAGCGAGGTAGTTGTACAGGCAATTGTTACGCACATTTATATAGAATGGATTCATCCTTTTGGAGATGGGAATGGACGCGTGGGACGGCTCCTGATGGTGCTTCAATGTCTAGGGGAAGGGTATCCCCCCGTCATTATTGAGAACGCCAGGAAAACCGATTATTACGATGTCCTGGAATATGCCCAAAGAAAATCTGTGAATCCATTTATTCTTTTCCTGGTTGATGAAATGAAAAAGACGCAGGAATTGCTTAAGAAATATACTGGGCCATTGCGTCAGCCCCATTCCCGCTTTAAACTAATTGGGAACAAATGAAAAATG
>JALOMX010000306.1 GCA_025455245.1 Chitinophagaceae bacterium | reverse complement strand
GAATCATATCAGGCTAATATGAAACTGCCTGAGCTGGGGCTTGTATTATTTACTTTCGGGAACGTCAGTGCAGCTGATCATGACCTTGGCATTTTTGCCATAAAGCCAAGTGGTGTTCCGTATGTTGATTTATCACCTGATAAGATGGTTATTGTTGATTTTGATGGTAAAACCGTTGATGGTAATCTGCGCCCATCAAGTGATACCTTGACGCATGCCGTTTTGTATAAGCACTGGCCGGCTATAGGAGGCATTGTGCATACACACTCTACCTACGCCACATCCTGGGCACAGGCACAAAGGGATATACCCATTTTTGGGACCACGCATGCCGATTATAATACGGTGGACATTCCGTGCGCTCCTCCTATGAGTGATGAAATGATCGAAGGGGATTATGAATATCAAACGGGATTTCAGATACTGAACTGTTTTAATGAAAGAGGTTTGGATTACAAAGAAGTTGAAATGGTTTTGGTTGGCAATCATGCTCCTTTTACCTGGGGAAAAAATGCCGATAAAGCAGTCCATAACAGTGCCGTGCTGGAACAGGTGGCCAAAATGGCCTGGCTTACATTGCAAATTAATCCGGAAGCGCCAAGGCTAAAAGATGCATTAAAGAAAAAACATTTTCTGCGTAAACATGGACCCAATAGTTATTATGGACAATAAAGAAAATAACAAATATTAAAATTCCAAATTCCAAATTCCCCGGGAAGAACCGGTATTAAAATAAAAACGAAATGAAAGCATATAATCAATTAGAAGTCTGGTTTATTACAGGTAGTCAGCATTTATATGGTGATGAAACCTTGAAGCAGGTTGCGGAACATTCACAGAACATTGCCGCTTTTTTCAATGCATCATCCCTCATGCCGGTTAACGTGGTATGGAAGCCTACCGTAAAAAGCACTGAAGAAATTTATAATGTTTGTTCAGAAGCTAATGCTTCGAAAAGTTGTATTGGGGTTGTTGCATGGATGCATACCTTTTCTCCTGCTAAAATGTGGATTGGAGGATTAAAGATTTTGCAGAAGCCTATGCTTCATCTGCATACCCAATTCAACCGCGATATTCCATGGAATGAAATTGATATGGATTTTATGAACCTGAACCAGAGTGCCCATGGTGATCGGGAATTTGGTTTTATGGTTAGCCGGATGCGTATAAACCGCAAGGTGGTTGTAGGGCATTGGCAGGATCCGGAAGTCTTGCAAAGGATCAATGTTTGGACACGTGCTGCTGCAGGATGGAACGATTGGCAGGGAGCAAAGTATGTTCGCTTCGGCGACAATATGCGCTACGTTGCAGTAACAGATGGGGATAAAGTTGAAGCTGAAATGAAATTTGGCTTTAGTGTAAATACCCATGGCATTGGCGATCTGGTTCAGGTGATTCAGAATGTAGCCGAAAGCGAAGTGGATGAACTGGTTGAGGAATATGCACATAGGTATAGCCTAATGCCCGGTCTTGAGAAAGGGGGGAGCAGACATGCCGAATTACGCGAGGCTGCAAGAATTGAATGCGGACTTCAGCAGTTCCTGGAGCAAGGTAATTTCAAAGGTTTCAGCGATACATTTGAAGACCTTCATGGTATGGTGCAACTGCCGGGTATTGCGGTTCAAAGGCTCATGGCAAAGGGTTATGGTTTTGCAGGTGAAGGTGATTGGAAAACGGCAGCATTGGTGCGGGCCATGAAAGTGATGGGTCAAGGCCTGCCCGGCGGTAATAGTTTTATGGAAGATTATACCTATCATTTTGAGCCGGGTAATGAGTTAGTGCTTGGTGCACATATGCTTGAAATTTGCGAAAGCATAGCATCTGAAAAGCCCAGATGTGAAATTCATCCTTTAGGCATTGGGGGAAAAGCCGATCCTGTGAGACTTGTTTTTAATGTAGGAGGTGGTGCGGCATTAAATGCATCCATCATTGATATGGGTAATCGATTCAGGATGCTGGTAAATGAAGTGGAGGCTGTTGAACCTCAGCACGACCTTCCTAAGTTGCCGGTTGCACGGGTATTGTGGAAACCGTTGCCTGATATGCAGAATGCCTGTGCAGCATGGATTTTGGCCGGTGGGGCACACCATACCGGTTATAGTCAAAACCTAACTGCCGAACATTTGGAGGACTTTGCAGAAATGGCAGGGATTGAGTTTTTGAGGATCGGAAACGGAACAGCATTGTCATCCTTCAAAAATGAATTGCGTTGGAGCGAAATGTATTATGCTTTGAATAAGGGATTTTAAATAAAATGTAAAGAAAACAAATATCTTGCCCAACCATTTTTTAACCTCATTGCTTTATTAAAATGAATGCCGGATTTACAACCATTGACTTTTTGATTTTTATTTTTTATGCTGTCCTGATCGTTGCCCTTGGGCTTTACCTTTCAAGGGGTAAGGCAGGGCAGGATGAAGATGCCAAGGATTATTTTCTGGCAGGCGGGCGTTTGTCATGGTGGGCTGTTGGTGCATCACTTATTGCTGCCAACATATCTGCCGAGCACTTTATCGGGATGTCGGGCTCAGGATTTGCTATAGGTCTTGGAATTGGTGCATATGAGTGGCTTGCAGCCGTAACGCTCATTCTGGTGGCTAAGTTTCTTTTGCCGCAAATGCTTGAAAAGAAAATATACACTATGCCACAACTTGCCAAGGAACGTTATGGTTCCGGTGTAAGTTTTTTCTTTTCTTTTTTCTGGCTGTTGGTTTATGTGTTCGTCAATCTGACCTCCGTTGCATGGCTGGGTGCTTTGGCCATGGAACAGATACTGGGAATACCAATGGTGTATGGCGTTCCGGGACTTTTGCTTTTCGCAGGGCTTTATTCCATTTATGGAGGCCTTAAAGCGGTAGCATGGACCGATGTGCTGCAGGTTGTCTTTTTGGTTGGCGGTGGTTTAATTACCGCATGGTTTGCGCTTGCCGCTGTCAGTGATTCCGGCAACGCGATTGAAGGTTTTACTACTGTGTTAAATGCCATTCGTCAGGACGCAACAGACCTTCATTTTAACATGATCATCAAAGAAGGCGTTTCAACAATCCCTGATGGTATGGGTGGTCAGAAAGATCCTTTTATTGACCTTCCCGGTCTTGCAGTGATTTTCGGTGCGATGTGGCTTACCAATATCGGGTACTGGGGATTTAACCAATATATCATTCAAAAGGGGTTGGCTGCAAAAGATTTGCATGAAGCCAAAAAAGGTTTGCTGTTTGCCGGTTATCTGAAAATACTGATCCCTTTAATTGTTATTATACCCGGTATTACAGCATATTATTTAACCAAAGATCCTGCCAATATTGAAAAGTTCGGGCCTATTACCAAGGCCGATCAGGCCTATCCATGGCTTTTGCGGAACTTTGCACCGGAGGGCATACGCGGGCTTGCATTTGCGGCCCTGGTGGCTGCTGTGGTTTCTTCACTGGCATCCATGCTTAATTCCACTTCTACCATTTTTACCCTTGATATTTACAAATCTCATATCAACAAAACTGCCGATGATAAGCAACTGGTAAAGATGGGACGTATAGCAGCCGCAGTTGCGCTTGTAATTGCTGTGATTGCTGCAAAACCCTTACTGGGCGGACTCGATCAGGCTTTTCAGTACA
>JALOMX010000305.1 GCA_025455245.1 Chitinophagaceae bacterium | reverse complement strand
CGAGCCTCATCAACTGATCATACCTGAACCTTGGAATCGTCCACCGTATCCACATGAAGAAAAGGATAAACAGGATAGCCTTTACCATTAAGGCGAGGAATCCAAGCACACCGGCCACATTCACCGGAAGGGTGCTTTCGTCCACAAAAGGAATATCGTAACCGCCAAAGTATAAGGTTGACATGACGACACTACTGATGAACATGTTGATATATTCGGCAAAAAGGTAAAAGCCAAGTTTCATGGATGAATATTCCTGATGGTAACCGAAGTTCAGTTCGTTTTCGGCCTCCGGAAGGTCAAAAGGAGTACGGTTACACTCTGCAAAAGCACAAACCATAAAGATCAGAAACCCGAGTGGCTGATATAAGATGTTCCAGCCGTTTTTCTGTTGCTGCGACACGATGTCAGCAAGGCTGAGTGATTGGGTTACAAAAATCAAGGCAATGATGCTGATACCCATAGCGAGCTCATAGGAAATATTCTGAGAAGCACCCCTGATGGCAGAGAGCAGCGAGAATTTATTGTTCGAAGCCCATCCGCCGATCATTACCCCATACACACCCAGAGATACGACCGCAAAAACATATAAAACGCCCACATTTACATCGGCAACCTGAAGACTGATTTCTTTTCCGCCAATGACAAGCTTGTCACCCCAGGGAATAACAGCGCTTGTCATCAAAGCGGCGATCATAGCAAGGGCCGGTCCGAGAATAAACAACAGCCGGTTTGCACGATTGGGAATGATTTCTTCTTTAAAAAAGAGTTTGATGGCATCCGCTACCGGTTGTAACAAACCAAACCATCCGGCACGGTTTGGACCCGGGCGGTCCTGCAAGGCTGCGGCTACTTTCCTTTCGCCCCATGTGCTGTACATAGCTATTCCCAGCGAAACTGACGCCACTACAACGATCAGTATCAGCTTTTCGAGAAAAAGCGCCAGATCAAATCCAATATTCAGCAATTCAGTTATCATATAAGTTGTTGAAGTATTCTATCTATTTTGAAAAAACACTGCTTGTGGCAGGACCGTTAATTTCACTTAGTTCAATCCCGGGCCTGTTTACCTCGCTCACCGAGTGAATATCCATCAGCAATCGTGGCTTTTGTCCGCCCATAACCTTTTGAACCGTTTCTTCGGGCCTGACCAGGTTTTTATATTTACCCTGCCCAATTACTGAATGACGGGAAATTTCAGCAAGTCCTTCAATCTGCCAATCAGTAGCCTTTTTCTTTTCAAAACGGCAGGTATTGCATATCCATCCAGTTTCACCGTTGGAAGCATCTTTTACTTCACCCCATTCGTCTTTACGGGCAGTAACCCTGAACACTTCATCCCCCCGCATCCATAAGGTTACTTCACCGCAACACTTGTCGCAATCACGATGGGCATATAATGGCTTGGTAAACCACACCCTGTTTTTAAAACGGAAAGTTTTGTCGGTCAGTGCGCCCACGGGGCATACATCGATAACGTTTCCAATGAAGTCACTGTCAAGGCTCTTTTCAATGAAGGTTGCAATTTCGGCATGGTCACCCCTGTCTAAAACCCCATGAGACCTGTGTGCTGTTAACTGATCGGCAGTGTACACACAGCGATAGCACAAAATGCAACGGGTCATATGCAGTTGGATGTAAGGCCCGAGATCATGCTTTTTAAAGGTACGGCGCTGAAACTCATATCGGGTACCCTCTTTTCCGTGTTCATAGCTCAGATCCTGCAGGTGACATTCCCCTGCCTGATCGCAAATAGGGCAATCGAGCGGATGATTGATGAGTAAAAACTCAACGACTCCTGCCCGCGCGTCAAGTACTTTTTCGCTCGTAATATTTTTCACTTCCATACCATCCATAACGGTGGTACGGCAGCTTGCGACCAACTTTGGCATCGGCCGGGGATCCTTTTCAGAACCTTTGCTTACTTCAACAAGGCAGGTGCGGCACTTACCGCCACTACCCTTCAGCTTGCTGTAGTAGCACATGGCAGGCGGGGCCACTTCGCCACCAATCTTACGGGCAGCCTGAAGAATAGTAGTACCCGCCGGTACTTCTACGCTAATATTGTCAATGGTAACCTTAAATAAGGGTGTATCAGACATATTATTTAATAAATTTATTATTCATGTATGCCAATTATCCAACTGCCACTTCCAACGGATCGGCATAATGAGCCAACCCGAAATTGCGTTTTGTTGCTTCTTCGGGATGGGTTACATGCCACTCAAATTCATCGCGGAAATGACGTATAGCAGCCGCCACAGGCCATGCGGCCGCATCTCCCAAAGGACATATGGTATTCCCTTCAATTTTTCTTTGAATATCCCAAAGCAAATCGATATCACTCATTTTGCCCTGCCCCTTTTCCAGTCGAAGTAATATTTTCTCCATCCAGCCGGTGCCCTCACGGCACGGGCTGCATTGACCGCAGCTTTCGTGTCTGTAAAACCTTGCCAGTGTATAGGTATGTTTTACAATACACTGATCTTCATCCAAAACGATGAAACCACCTGAACCGAGCATACTGCCTGTTGCAAAACCACCATCACTCAAACTCTCATAGGTCATAAGCCTCTGCTCACCTTTTGCCGTTTTCAACAAAAGATTGGCAGGCAAAATGGGAACGGAAGACCCTCCCGGAATGCAGGCTTTCAGGCGCTTACCGTTGGCAATGCCACCGCAGTATTCATCGCTGAAAATAAATTCCTCGACCGAAATGGTCATGTCTATTTCATATACACCGGGCTTACGGATATTTCCGCAGGCACTCATCAGTTTGGTACCGGTACTCCGTCCAAGGCCAATTTTGGAATAAGCATCACCACCATCATTGATAATGGGAACAACGGCTGCTATGGTTTCTACATTATTAACTACAGTAGGACAATCATATAACCCTTTTACGGCCGGGAAGGGAGGCTTAATACGTGGATTGCCCCTTTTGCCCTCCAGGCTTTCAAGCAGGGCAGTTTCTTCTCCACAGATATAAGCGCCACCACCCCTTTGCACATAAATTTCAAGATCGAATCCTTTACCCAGGATATTTTTTCCTAACCAGCCATTGTTTTTAGCCTCTGCGATGGCCTGTTCCAGGATATCGGGTATCCATGCGTATTCGCCACGGATGTAGATGTATGCCGTATTGGCACCAAGTGCATAGCATGAAGTAATGATACCCTCTATCAATATATGAGGGATGAACTCCATCAGGTAACGGTCTTTAAACGTACCGGGTTCCGACTCATCGGCATTTACCACAAGGTAGCGGGGTACGCCTTCCGGCTTTGCCAGAAAACTCCATTTCATACCGGTTGGAAACCCTGCACCGCCCCGGCCACGAAGTCCGCTCTTTTTCACTTCTTCCACCACCTCATCAGGCGTCATGTTTTTTAAGGCTTTCTCTACGCTGCGATACCCACCTTCACGGCGGTATACATCATAATAACGAATGCCTTCAACATGCGCTTTTTCCAGTAATAATTTTTTCGACATATCCTGTTTTGTCCTCTTCGGAGGTTTACTTATTGCTTTGTCAAAATATATTTATCAGCAAGGGCACCTTCCACTTTGTTGCCTTGCATATCCAACATCCAAACCCGATTTTCTCCAACTTTAAATTTTGA
>JALOMX010000304.1 GCA_025455245.1 Chitinophagaceae bacterium | reverse complement strand
CAACTATTACCACCGGCACTGCAACCCGTAAAGGTTTCACAAGCAATTCTTCGGCTGTTACAAGGGTAAATCCTTCAACACTTCAGGCAATTGTTCTTGACAATACCAACAAAGGTTATCAAATGAGCTTTACTGCTCAGATTGAAAAGTCATTCTCAAATGGTTTCACTGCATCTTTGGCTTACAACTATGCCAATGCTGCTGATGTTACGGCCAACCCCGGTTCTCAGGCTGCATCTGTTTGGGTAAACAACCCGACTTCAAACACGCTGAACGATTTTGAAATGGCGCCGTCTTCTTTCGCCATTCCACATCGTATAGTTGGTTTTGTTTCTTATCGCAAAGAGTACCTGAAGCATCTTGCAACAACTGTTTCATTGTTTTATGATGGACGCAGCGTTGGCAGAACAAGCTATATTTACAATGGTGACGTTAACCGCGATGGAACAGAATCAGGATCTGATGTATGTTCCCCGCGATGCCCGCAATGCTTCTGAAATCAGGCTTGCAGGTTTTACTTATCCTAATGGACAGGTTGTTTCTGCAGCCCAAATGGCAGAACTTCTTGAGCAGTTCATTGAGGCAACTCCTTACCTCAAAAATCAGCGTGGAAATATTGTTGAACGTAATGGTAGTTTAGATCCCTGGTTCAACAGGGTTGACTTCAGGTTCCTTCAGGATATCTTCACCGATATCGGAAAAACCAAGAATACCTTGCAATTCTCATTTGATTGCTACAACTTCCTTAACCTTCTGAGCAAAGATTGGGGTATCCGTAAGCAAACTACTTTGCGTAACCCTCTTCAGGTGGTTAGTGTAGATGCTCAGGGTATTCCTACTTTCCGCCTGTCTACCTTCGATAACGGGCCAATCACTGCTCCTTTCCAGGATGTTATTTCTACCTCAACTACTTACAGCATTCAGTTGGGTCTCCGCTATATTTTCAATTAATTAAAATACAGCATCTAATAAAAATGGCTCCCAAAACCGGGAGCCATTTTTTATTACAATTGATTTATCAAATCTTTCACTTCTATATTCATCGCCTCATCCCTGACTGCCGTCAGGCAAGCCCAACCCTGACTATCGTCAGGCAACCTTAACCTTATCCCTGACTGCCGACGGGCAAGCTCAACCTTAACCTTAACCTTATCCTCAACCCAACCTCACCCCTTCTTCGCCTCCTTTGCCCATGTATCTTTCAGCGTTACAGTTCGGTTGAATACAAGATGGTTTTCCTTGCTGTGTACACTGTCAAGCACAAAATAGCCTTTTCTTAAAAACTGATACGGCACTCCCGGTACAGCAGAGAGCAGGTCGGGTTCCATATAAGCTTTTGAGATAATTTGTAAACTATCCGGATTTATGTAAGATTTAAAATCGCCTTCTTCCGAAGACGGGTCTTCAACCCTGAACAAACGATCGTACAACCTGACTTCAGCAGTAACCGCATGCGGGGCGCTGATCCAATGGATAGTACCTTTAGCGTGGATGCCGCTTGTATCACTTCCGCTTTTACTTTCAGGAATATATTCAGCCATAACGGTGGTCAGCTTGCCGCTCTCGTCTTTTTCAAATCCTGTACAGCGAACAATGTAAGCGCTCTTTAACCTTACAACACTGCCGGGTGCAAGCCTGAACCATTTTTTGGAAGCTTCTTCCATAAAGTCTTCCCGTTCAATCCACAGTTCCCTTCCAAAGTGAAGCATCCTTTCCCCTTTTTCGGGCATTTCGGGATTGTTTTCAGAAGGTAGTAACTCGTATTTGTTTTCTTCGTAATTAGTTATAATCAGTTTCACCGGGTCGAGTACGGCCATCCTGCGCAAGGCCGTTTTATTCAAATCTTCCCGGACAAAAAATTCAAGTAATCCAAGATCAATCAGATTTTCCCTTTTAGCCACCCCGATCCTGTCGCAAAAATCACGGATCGATTTGGCTGTATAACCTCTTCGGCGCATTCCACTGATGGTGGGCATGCGAGGGTCATCCCAACTTTCCACATTTCCTTCATTCACCAATTGCAGCAACTTGCGTTTGCTCATAACGGTATAAGTCATGTTCAGCCGTGCAAATTCATATTGCCGGCTCGGGAAAATTTCCAGCTTTTCAATCAGCCAATCATACAATTCGCGATGGGGAACAAACTCGAGGGTGCAAATGGAATGGGTGATACCCTCAATACTGTCGCTTTGGCCATGGGCAAAATCGTACATGGGGTAAATACACCATGCATCTCCCGTGCGGTGGTGGTGTGCATGTTTAATGCGGTAAATAATGGGATCGCGCATCAGCATATTGGGACTTGACATATCACCCTTTATCCGAAGGACTTTGCTGCCATCAGGATAAGTTCCGGCACGCATCTCTCTGAACAGTTGCAAATTTTCTTCAGGGGTTCTTTCCGCATAATTGTTCCTTCGGCCGGGTTGAGTCGGCGTACCTTTTTGTTCGGCTATTTCTTCGCTCGTGCTATCGTCAACATAGGCCAATCCCCTTTCTATCAATTTTTCGGCATATCCGTACAGTTGCTCAAAGTAGTCTGATGCGTAAAATTCATTGGCCCATTCAAAACCAAGCCAACGAACATCCGCTTTAATACTTTCTACATACTCTGTTTCTTCCGTAACCGGATTGGTATCATCAAAACGTAGGTTGGTTTTACCTCCATACTTAATTCCTAAACCAAAATTCAGGCAAATGCTTTTTGCATGTCCTATATGAAGGTACCCATTTGGCTCCGGGGGAAACCGGGTTAAAATGCTTTTTACACGCCCTTCTTTTAGATCCCTTTCAATAATATCTTCAATAAAATTTAAACTTCGTTCTTCGCTCATGGATTAACTACTTGAAAAATAAATAGGTGCGAAGTTACCAAATTGTAACATTACAGAATGGAAGCCCCATAGAACCTTTCCCGCTTCAAGGTATAATTCAGGGGTTTATTTCCATTTATACGCAATGCCAAAAACTGTACCATAGTCAAATGTGGAACCCGTTCCTGAAAGTGGCTGATTATCGAAGTTGTAATAAAACTTCAGGTTGAGGGAAAAATCTGTAATCACCTTCCAATCGTATCGTATCTCCCCATCAAGACGGATCCTGTCTTTTTGGGTAATACTTTTAAATAAACTGTTATTTAATGAAAGTGACATTTCCGGCTTTGCAAACCTGAAAAATTCAAAATCGATTACGAGGGGGATTTCACTCGTGAAATTGGACACGGAAGCTTCAAAGCTTTTTTCCTGGTTAATAACAATCCCGGAAATGGCGAAAAATCTCATTTGGCTTGTTGAGATAATATTGTATCCCACACCCAAGCCTTCCTGGAAGCGATATTCTAATCCGAGTTCCCGGTTAAGTTGATAATTTAATAATCCGATAGCCTTCCATTTTGAATTGGCAAAGTAGGTCCCTGACAATGTTATGGACTCCCTGTCACGAATCCATTGTTTATTTTCCTGGGTTACGATGGTGGATATGGTATTTTTAAGGGTAAACTTTTTCATAATATAACTCATCGTTGCATCAAGGTTAAACCGGCCGATATCACTGCTTTTGGTATAGTTATACCCCATGGAAAGATTACCTTCAAAAATGTTTTTTTCCGCATTATAATAGTAAACAATGCTCAGGTAATCAAGTGGTACTTCGGCCCCACCGGATGAATCACCGACTAAAACATAGCCGTCTTTCTTACTTGGGTTCAATTTGGAATAAAAAACTTGCTTATTAACGGTTTCAATACGAAAAAGCCGGGAGGTGGCACTGATCGTTTTGATCTTATTCATTTTTATATCAGTAATGGTCAGGTCTTTCATATCGAATTTAACCTTGCCCAAAGAGATGCTTTTCAGCTCTCCAAAAACCACCTGACCATTCTGCAAAAAGAGGGTATCGTAGTTGTGCTGCCCATAACCAAAAGAAAAGTAAATTACAGATAGCAGGGTTAATAAAATATAAAGATTTGTTTTTGTCACTACCTTTCAGATATTCAAAATAAAGCAAAATCAATTTATTTATTGGCAGAAGTTGTCAATTTAAATGAAATGTAAATCCTGAGCATAAAAACTGTACGAAAGCAATCGTTTCTCA
>JALOMX010000303.1 GCA_025455245.1 Chitinophagaceae bacterium | reverse complement strand
TCAAAGAATTAACCGGAAAAGATTTATCTACAGACTCTTCAGCAATTGAACAGGGCGAATTGCTTAAAAAAGTAATTACGGCCATCAGGGATGCCAGAAATAAAAATCAGATCAAACCGAAAGACAGGATTTCCCTGACCATAGAAACCGCCACCGCTCAAAACTATATTGCTGTAGAAAAAATTCTTGGCAGTCAATTGAATGCGGATATTATCCTCGCTGCAGGGCCTGTAGCGGGCGCCATAGCGGTAGCCGTTGAAAAGGATAAATTCTTTTTGAAAGGAGGTGGTGACGCAATAGATCATACATCACAAAAAGAAACATTGCTGAAGGACCTTGAATACCAAAAGACCTTTCTGAACAGTGTTGAAAAAAAATTAAGCAACGAAAAATTTGTTCAGAACGCTAAGCCTGAAGTAGTGGCGTTGGAACAAAAGAAAAAGGCTGATGCATTGGCAAGGATTCAAAACATTGAAGAGAGTCTTGCTGCTTTGGGATAATAGAAAGGTCTTTTTGCCGTTTTGTGAAGCAAATGAAAAGCACTTTTAAGTACATATGGGTCTTGGGACTTTGCGCAAGCATAAGTGAATCTACTGACCTTTATGCGCAAGCGACTAAAAACCCACCCAAAACTGCTACCAAACCACCGGTTGCAACTTCAAAGGGCAAGGCAACAGTTACCATATTACCTGATACTGTAAAGATCCCAAAGTTTATCACAAGATTTGGGCCATACAACGGTACCACACCTGCTCCCGCATCTGACCTGAAAAAAATAATGAGTGGCAATCTTGTTGTGTCGGATCAACAAGGGCAGCAGTGGACACCCATTGCATGGCGGTTTATCTGGAACAAAAAAGAGGTTACGGATGATATTAAAACGGGCCGGAGAAAAAATATTATTACCTATAATATGGTAGAAGTGGATTCAACTTCCATTTTACCCCCGGGGTGGCAAAATGAATTGAAAGAATTCCTGCAACCGGGAGAAGAAATCATTTTTGAAAGGATTATCATAGAACATCCCGGCAGCAAAAGAAAAATGATGGCTGCAGATCTTAGAATAAAGGTGATCTGAATTATTCTTTTACCTTTTCCGGGAACGCATCATCCGAAACATTCCTTTTAACAACGGCTAATGCTGCCATAGCCCCTGCAAGGTGGCCAAGGCAACCCGCAAGCATCAGGTAGATTCCGGGCTCCGCTTCGGGTACATAACCATCATAACCGCTTGTAAACAACAGATAGGTACGAATACCGAAGGCCATTCCCAGCGCTGCCAATATCAGGTTGAGCCTTTGGGTCCAGACTTTATTGATCAGATAGAATACAATTCCACTCCCGGCAACAAAAGATAGCATCTTACCGGGCTTTCCGTAATAATTCTGTTCGGAATAAAATGCCGTAAAATATTTTTCAATATCAGGATACCAGGCATAATTCATGAAGAATGAAATGATAAGCAGCACACAGGATACCAATCCCGTAATTCTTGAAAGGGACATATTTCTGATATGTAATGTAAATCTTCAAATATGAAACAAATAAAATGGATTAGGGTTTGCAAATATCCCTGTTATATTCCATTCAAGCAAAAAGCTCCTTGATGCAATATCATCAAAGAGCTTAAATAGTGGAGCTGCAGGGATTCGAACCCTGGTCCAAACAAATCCGCCAAACGCTTTCTACATGCTTATTCCGGCATTATTTGTCGGGAAGTAACCGGAACCGGACGCACCAATTATTTCCTTAGCTGAATAGTCTTTTGCAGCAGTCACAGCCTTCTGCTACAGCAACCCGTTTTCTTTTTGAGTCGGCGGCGGTACTTGGTAACAGGTCTACCCGCACGGCGGCCCTAATGACGGCTTAATTCAACGATTAAGCGGCCATGGCATACTGAGTATTGCCATTTATAGTTTGAATATTCAGATTAACGTGCTAATTATCCAACGCACGACATGCTTACACGTTCAAAGAACTTTGCTGTCAAAACCGGTCAGCCCCGAGAATTGCAAAAATACCAATATTAAAATTCCAAATTCCAGACTTATTAACCTTACACGTTAAGTTTAACAAGATGTGGTCTCCAACACCTCAATTGATATTTCTTATTCCTTATTCCTTATTCCTGATTCCTTATTCCAAACTACCTCCCTTTCCCCCATCCGAAAAAGTCATTGCCATTGGCATACAGCATCAATCCGAGCAGCAAAACCATACCCACAATTTGCGCATACTCCAAAAACTTCTGACTTGGTTTACGGCCGGTTATCATTTCAATCAAGGTAAATACTACATGCCCGCCATCCAGTGCCGGAATGGGTAACAGGTTCATAAATGCCAGCACAATACTGAAGAAAGCAGTAATATTCCAAAAGCTTTCCCAATCCCATGTAGCAGGAAAAATACTCCCCATGCTTTTAAATCCTCCAACGCCTTTGTATGCACCTGTTTCAGGGGTAAATATCTTCTTGAACTGATCTATATAAAACTTAAGTTGGCTTCCTGCAAGGCGTATGCCACCGGGAATAGCCTCAAAAAAGCCATATTTAATTTTTTCAACCCTGAGCACTCCAAAACGCTCATAATCTTCAATTCCGCTTAGCGTGGCAAAACCAATTTTCCCTTCTTCTGAAACAGGGACACTTAACGATATGGAATCGGCGCCCCTTAATGCTACAATATTTGCAGTTTGTCCTTTTAAATTTTCAATAGAAGAACGCAACTGATCAAAATAAATGGTCGGGATACCATTTACAGACAATATGGCATCTCCACTCCTCAGACCTGCTTTGTATGCACCTAAGCTGTCAGGCGCCTCTTTCACTAAACTTGGAATGCGAGGCAGCAACAGGGGTGTTGCACTTCTCTTTTTCTCAACAAGCGTACCAATCAGGTCCACAGGCATTTCCATATCCATTGTTTGCCCTTCGCGAACTATGGTTAGTTTGGAACTGAGGATAATGCGCTTGATAATATCGTTGTAATCGTCAATCGTTACTCCATCGGCAGCAATTATTTTATCACCGTCCTTAAGCCCGAGTTCATACATAACGGGATCCTGAATACTAATGCCATACTTCACAGATTCCATGGGGACTTTCTTTTCTCCCCACACCATCAGTATTCCCGCATAAATAATAAAGGCAAGCAAGATATTGACGGTTACACCACCAATCATGATAATCAAACGCTGCCAGGCAGGTTTGCTCCTGAATTCATGTGGCTGAGGCGGTAAGGCTAACTGACCCTTATCCATACTCTCATCGATCATACCTGAAATCTTTACATAGCCACCCAACGGCAGCCAGCCAATACCATATTCGGTATCGCCAACCTTTTTCTTAAACAGAGAAAACCAGGGATCAAAAAACAAATAAAATTTCTCTACCCTGCACTTAAACCACCTTGCCGTGATATAATGACCAAATTCGTGCAATACTACTAGGATAGAAAGTGACAAAAGCAACTGTCCTATTTTAATACCCGTAACCCCCCAATCAATATCCAAAAGAAACATACTATAAATTTATTAAATCTTGCGAAGTCAAAATTCGTACCTGAAATCCGCAATAGACACGAAAATCAGGAGTTTTGACTAAAAATTACAATTAAACCGCAATTAAAGAGGATAAATGGAAAATTTAATCA
>JALOMX010000302.1 GCA_025455245.1 Chitinophagaceae bacterium | reverse complement strand
GGAAAAAGGCTTTGCGGCAAACTAATGCATTGGGGAATAGAGAAATATTATGATAATAACCCTGGGATCGAATTATATTTGATAGCCAAAGGAACAAGGGATAATAATCAAAAAAGTTTTACTTTAAAGCTTGTTTCTTACGATCCTTTTGATTTTACAGCAATCTCTGTAATTGCTTGTTTGAAACAGTATTTGGATAACACAATTAATATACCCGGCTTGCACTTAATGGGAAATGTAGTTGATGAGAAAAGGATCATGGAAGACTTGAAATCAATGGGTTTACAAATTGAAGAGATATAAATATTTATCAGAACTAAGGATCATAACCAAAAAGGCCGTTTGGTAACACGGGTTGGCAAAAGTGGCGGCTTAGTGCTCCGCAGATACATAGGTGGTTAATCAAAGTTTGGTTCTCCTCATCAATATTTGTGGTAAAAATCCGCCACCTTCGCTAAGCCGCCAACCGTTACAGGGCATTATAATCAAATAAGCAATTAAACAAAAAAAAATGAAGAAAATTTATTTATTATTAGTAACATCAACCTTAGTCTTTTCCTGTAGTCAGGAAAAAACCAACCAAGTAAATGAATCGTCCACTGACAACACAGGCTATGTCCCAAAATTCGCAGCTGATGTTCCGGAATCTGTTACAACACCTGACAAACTTCATACTGATTTGCTTGGTGATCTTGATTTTTTTGATGGAATGCCCAGCAAAGAAACGGTGAAAAAGGTATATGACTTCCTGGACCTGTCGCGTGGCGCGGAAGCTTTCTTAAATGGAATTCCTGCGGCCTCGGTTTATGCGATACTTGAAGGATTGAAAGAGGCCGGAGTGAATCAGGGGGATTTGGGCATATTCGAAGAGCTTATGGATGCCCGGTCGTTATTCCTGACACCGAATTCCACAACCATTTACAACATGTTTGAAATCAATGTGAAAGATGAGCCCATAGTTGTCGAAGTTCCCACAGGCATATTAGGACCGGTTGATGATGCATTTTTCCGTTACCTCACAGACTTTGGTTTCACCGGTCCAGACAAGGGGAAAGGCGGTAAATACCTGTTCGTACATCGTGATTACAAGGGTGCCATACCTGGTGGTTATTTTGTTGTGCAAACGCCCAGTTATCGCAACCTATCATTCTTCCGCGCATTTGTGAAAGATGGCAATCTGAAAGCTGCTGCTGACCATGTGAAGGCCGGGTTCCGAACGTATAAATTATCACAGGCCTCCAATCCTCCCGAGCAACGTTTTGTAAATCTTTCGGGTAAACGGATGAACACGGTACACGCCAATAATTTTCATTTCTATGAAGAGCTTAACCAGGTTGTGCAATATGAGCCTGCCGACGCATTGGATCCGGAACTGGTGGGTCTGTTTGCCTCGATCGGTATTAAAAAAGGAAAGCCATTTGAACCGGATGCGCGTATGAAAAAAATCTTAACAGAAGCGGTTGCCATTGGTAATGCCACAGCCCGCGCCATCACCTTCGCACCGCGTAACCCACGGTATTACTTCTATCCTGACCGGAAGTGGAATTCAATGTTTACAGGTGGTGGCAACTATGCCTTCTATGACAATGGCGAACGCATGCTGGACGACCGTATTTTCATGCACTACTATGCCACAGGTATTACGCCGGCAATGAGTTCCCCGAAGGTTGGATTAGGTTCTGTTTACGAAATTGCAGCACAGGATAAGGATGGTGAATATCTTGATGGCGGCAAAACCTACTCTGTCACGCTGCCCGGACCCGTTCCTGCCAAAGATTTCTGGTCATTCATGGTATATTCCGGTCAAACCCGCTCCATGCTGGAGACAGACCAGAAACTGGCAGGACTCGATAACCTTAATCCTTCTGTAAAACCAAATGAAGACGGCTCTTACACCATATGGTTTGGCCCCAAAGCACCCGCAGGAAAAGAAGGGAATTGGATACAAACCATTCCCGGAAAAAGTTACAATGTTCTGCTTCGCCTCTATGGACCTTTGGAGCCCTGGTTTGATAAATCCTGGAAGCCCGGCGACCTTGAACCGGTAAAATAACACCATACAACAGCGTGTTGCCTCAATTGGCAGTGAGGTGCATAATTGAAGCTGAGGGCTCCTTTCAATCTTTTGTGCAGGCTTTCAGTATAGTGCTCAGAAATCCCGCACAAACGCCAAGCCGCCAAACGTTACTAACCATACCTCAATTTATACAACCAACCATTTCCGCATTCCTCCCCAAAAATTAAATCCTCCAATGAAACACCTCCTCTTCATCATCAGCCTCACCACCCTATTGTCCTGCCAACAAACGGAGGATACATTTTACATGCCGGCAGAATGGGAACCGCATGAGGCCGTTTGGCTTGGATGGGAGGAGGATAGCACATTCGGGTTTTATCCCGCGGTGGTGGAGATGGTTAAAACGCTTACCCCACATGTTACGGTAAAAGTTGCCTGCGATTCGGACAGTGTACTGCAGGCGGCCAAAAGCTACCTGACGCGGCAGCAGGTGGATACATCAAACATCCGGTTCTATGTAATGCCGGGAGACCGCTATTGGATAAGGGATCATGGCGCGGCTTTCCTGGTTAACAAAAAAGGCGAGCTCGGTGTAGCCGATTTTGGCTGGAATCTGTATGGATACCCGGTATTCTTACAAGAGAAGTATAACAACAATCAGGACAGCGTACGCAAATACCTGAACCAAAGATTGCCTTCCATGATCAGAACAGGCAGGGTGGATAGCCTGATGGCCATAGCCGAAAATGCGGTCCTTATTAAAACAGATGTTGTTCACGAAGGGGGCAATATGGAAGTAAATGGCAAAGGAACATTGATCGTTTGCGAATCGGCGGTTAAGCATCGCAATCCCGGTTTAACCAAAGCATATATGGAGGATGAATTTAAGAGGGTATTGGGTGTATCCAAAGTCATCTGGCTCAAACAAGGCCTTGCCGATGACCCCAATGGCTTTTTCAGAAGAATCACGGGCAATTATGTAGGTGGTGGCGTGCAGCATTCAGATGAATTTGTCCGGTTTTCAAATGCTAATACCATTTTGCTGGCATGGGTTGATGAATCAGAAAAGGATCTGAATCCCATCAACAAAATGAATTATGAAAGCCTGAACGAAAGTTATCAGATCCTGAAAAATGCCACCGATCAGGACGGAAAGCCTTTTACCATTGTGAAGGTTCCGTTGCCTGATTTAATCACCCGGAAAATAGTGGCAAGTGCCGACTATGCTTCCGCATCATTGTACGATATACCGGCCAACCGGTTTTACCTGTCCGAAGCGCCTTCGGTTGGCGATACCTTGCTCAGGGTGCCGGCATCAAGTTATTTAAATTACCTGGTTACCAATGGTGTTGTACTGGTATCAACTTATATAGCAGAGGGTTCTTCCAAAGAAAAAGAAGACCGGGTATGTACCATTTTTGAAGAACAATTTCCGGGTAGAAAAATTGTTTTTATAAATGCGATGTCCCAAAACTGGGACGGCGGAGGGATTCATTGCTCTACTCAGCAGCAACCACGCAGTATGCGATGAGGAGGAAAGCGTATTTGAATGGAGCAACTGACAACAACAGACGTTGATGGTAAAGACACGGGGGACATCATTTGAACTTTATGCCAAAAATCTGCCACCTTCGCCA
>JALOMX010000030.1 GCA_025455245.1 Chitinophagaceae bacterium | reverse complement strand
TTTACAAAAAAATGATACCACGCATATCCTGCCGCCAATATCCCTGCAAATAACAAAAAGATAACCGAATAAATGGTGATCATGGCAATCAGGGCTATGATGGCGAAGGACAACGCTATCCACGGAAACCAGGGATAGAACGGTGTTTTGAAAGGACGGGGCATATCAGGTGCTGATTTCCTGAGTTTCAGCATGCTCAGGGTACCGAAAATCATGAGCGTCAAAGCGCCAAAGCAGGCCATGATAATGATATCGCCGGTTTTGCCGGTAATCAAAGCGAGGATTCCCAGGATCATGTTTGCCAGTAAGGCATTGGCAGGTGTTTTAAATCGTTTATGAACAAGCCCCATCTGTTTGATAAAATAGCCCAATCTGCCCATTTCAAATGTAGCCCTTCCAGCCGCAAGGATGATGCCATGAAAGGAAGCTACGAGGCCAAGCAATCCGATGGTTACGAGTAAGTGATAGAGCCATTGGTTTTCGCCTGTTATTTTTGAAAGTGCAAGGGGTAATGGGCTGTCGCTTGGTGTAGTACTGCCGGGCGGATAAACGATGGCTTCCCATCCCGCCACGCCCACACTGCTGCCAAAAGTCAGAATGCATAATACTACGAGGGTAAGAAGTGCACTGCCAAAGCCAAGGAGGATATTGCGCTGAGGCTTTTGGGTTTCTTCTGCAACATTGGCCACGCCCTCCAGGGCAAGGAAAAACCAGATGGCGAAAGGAATGGCCGCCCATGCACCTTTCCAGCCATTGGGGAAGGCATTCAGCGAAAGATTTTCCATCCTGAAATGGGGTAGGGTGATGCCGGCAAATAATAATAATTCTCCAACCGCTAAAATGGTGATGGCAAGTTCGAACAACGCAGCCGCCTTGACGCCGTAAATATTGAGGGCGGTAAATACCATATAGGCAACGATGGAAATGGCTATTACCGGAACTTCAGGTAAAAAAATATGAAAGTATGCCCCAATGGCTGCTGCAATTGCAGGTGGTGCAAAAACAAATTCAATGACCTGCGCCAATCCGGCTACGTAACCAAGGTCTTTTCCCAATGCACGTGAAGTATAGTCCAGTACCCCTCCGGCTTTTGGGATGGCACAGGCAAGTTCTGTATATGAAAAGGTAAAGGTGGTGTACAGAATAATGATGAATACAGTAGCAATACCCAAACCCATTGTTCCACCTGCTTCAAGCCCCAGGTTCCAGCCAAAGTACATACCACTGATTACATATCCTACGCCGAGGCCCCAGAGCATCCATGGCCCAAGTGAACGTTCTAATTTTGCCATGGGTTGAAATTAGGGGAAATGTCGAAAGCCCCATTATTTCTTTTCTGCATCCCTGTATTTTTTTGGGTCTCTTTGTCTGCCCCACACACTTACCTTCTCCCCTCCGGCTGATAAGGACGCACTGAAAACGATGCGGACCAAGGGTACAAATAACACATTTATTGCGAATGGTATTGATAACTTTTTTTGGAACGGGAAAGGATTGAATTTAAACCTTCCCTTTTTCCGTAATGAAATACATTAAAAGAAAACAAATCCAACTACTTCAGATTGGAAGTACGAAAAAATATTTTGCCCGGAACTTGTTTACTGAGATCATGTTTTTTACATTAGAGGGGTATTTGAAAATTTCACTTTATGCCGGGAAGCCGAAAACGGACAATAGAGTAGGCATTTCTAATTATGGGGATCAATCGCCATTTCTTTTTTGAGCAGGTCACCCGAACGCTTTTTTCGGGCAAATTAAATGTAAAACAACGCGAAGGACTATCGGCCATACTTGATGAATGGGAAGCTAATTATAAAAAGAAGGATGACCGATGGTTAGCCTATATGTTTGCAACGGTTCATCACGAAACAGACCGGACATTCAGGGGCATAGAGGAATATGGAAAAGGTAAAACAAGGCCCTATGGAAAAAAGATAAAAATGAACCGTCAGCCTTATACTCATCCTGATAAACTCTATTACGGTCGGGGCTTTGTGCAGCTTACCTGGTACGAGAATTATGAAAAGGCCGGTAAAAAACTGGGTATCCCTCTGCTCGAGCAGCCTGAACTTGCTCTTGATTTGAAGGTATGTACCCGGATTTTGTTTCTCGGCATGATAGAAGGATGGTTTACCGGTAAAAAGCTAATTCACTACTTTGATGTCAACAAAGAGGACTGGCGAAATGCAAGACGCATTATCAATGGCATTGATAAAGCAGACCTTATTGGGGATTATGCAAGAAGATATTATGGTGCCATCAGTTATACTACTTAAATCCTGCCAGGAGAATCATCAGACTTTATAATAATCATCGGATCAGTATCACTGTACCTTTTTTGCTTTCCGTGCTGCCATCGTCCTTTATCACATTAATCATATATACAAAAGTTCCGGCCTGTGCTTTTTGGCCTTTCAATATTCCGTCCCATCCAAACGCAGGGTCATTCGCCGGAATATTATGGGCTTCAAATACCTTATCCCCCCACCGGCTGTAAATGATAAAATCTTTAATGCTTACGATCCGCTCGTTCGCCATAATATAGAAAACATCGTTCAGCCTGTCGCCATTTGGGGTAAAGGCTGTAGGAATATGGATGTCTCCAATGGTTATGGTTCTGACAATTGCGGCAGCAGTATCAATGCATTGGTTTTCGTTTCGTCCTGTTACCATATACGTATTGGTATAATCAGGTGTTATAACCGGATCAGGGCAATCTGAACAGGAGAGGAATGGATGCGGTGTCCAGTTTACCTGTTGCAGGATGCCTCCTTCAGCTATGGTGATGACCTTTAGGGAGGAGGATCGTATAATGGTTGTGTCATCGGGTGTTACCATTATTTTAAATCTTTTAAATCCAATGGCTTCTGCCATATTATTGAGCTGATTGGTTTCAGCGTATTCAAAATCTGCACCGGGAGATGATGAAAGCCCTTTATCGTTTACCCTTGCAAACAGAAGGTTTGCAGGTGGAGTGGTAATGGTATGACTATAGGAAGCACAATTACCCGGAATCCTTGAGGGGGTTATAAATACGGTTTGCAGTATGTTAGCATTCCCTGTTGAAGGGTCGTCATCATAAAAGGTTACAGGTATGTTATTCCATACAGTGTCGTAACCGTTGTTCATACAAATGGTAAAATCTACCAAAGTGTTTTGGTTATTTAAGCATGATGTATGGGTAATGGATAAAGTGAAATCCGGCGGAAGAATATTAATGCCCAATGTACCTTTTAACAGACATCCATATCGGTTAGGGCTTGTAACCGGAATTGTTGAAGGTTGTGTTGCCGTTATCAGTGGATTGGGACAGGTGTTGCAACTGAGTATATAACCGGTACCCGTTGCCCATGTGGTGGCTGAGGGGTTGAACAGTGGTGGATTGATTATTGTTGCAGAAAAAGATGAGCCGCGGGTAATCAGTGTATCCTTCGGTGAAAGTGTCAGGGTGTCCGGCCGGTAATTGACTTGTATTACATTGTTGGTGTAATCTTTTTCAAGTCTTTTGCTGTTAGGTAAAACAAGCGGTGTTGTAGTACCACTATCGTTTACCACTGCATACAACTTACCGGTAGAGCTGTTTTTTATAAAAGATGTAAAGGTTTCTGTTTTAACAAAGTAATCCTGTGACAACATGAATGGCGGACCTAGCTCAACGGTCCCGGCTTGCTGTGGGTTATCATTATAAAACCTGATGGTCAATCCTTTGGGCAGGTAGCCCCTTCTGAAAAGGTTGGTGATTGTAAAATCAACGAACATGCTGTCATTAGCTGCACAGGCTGTTTCATTAATTTTTATGGTGAAGTCATCGGCAGGAGGGATACTGACCTGCAGGAATGCCGTATCGCGGCAGCCGAATAGGTTTTCCGCGATGACCCTTTTGGTTGTTGAGGTATCAGCAAATAATTCAGGGTATTGGCATACTGAACAACTGAGGTTGTAATCCTGCCACCATGTATAACTGTTGATGGTACCTGGCCCTGCATTCGCTTCAAGTTTAAGGGTGTCACCGGGTTCAATCAATCCTGTCAGCGGGGTAGCAGTTACCTTTAGTCTTGTATAGTTGAAAACGAATGAATTATTAGTGTAGTCCTTTTCTTCAATGGTACTGTTTGGTAATGAAACCGGCAGAGTTCCGGAGCCATCATTCACTACCGCAAAAACAGGGCCATTGGTTCTGCCTTGTATGTTGAAATGGAAAGAGTCCTCTTTTTTTAAAATGGTATCCGGTAGGATGAATGCCGGTAGCAATGGGTTGGCTCCTGCTGAAAATGGATCCGAATCATAAAACCGTACTGTAAGGCCTTTGGGAAGAATACCCGACCTGAAATCGTTGAAAAGTGTAAAGTTTATCCTCAGACTGTCTGTGTTTGTGCAGTCAATAGAGTCAATTCTAACCCGGTAGTCATTATAAGGTGGAACAAGTATTTGGACATAAGCGGTATCGTAACAATTGAAAATACTCGTCACCATTACCTCCTTTGTTGTGATTTTACTGGTGTCTGCAACATAATCGGGGTATTGGCATTGTGTGCAGCTTAATCCATTAAAAGGTTTCCAATTATACCCTGTAATAGCCGTGGGTCCTGCTACCACACCGAGTTTTATGGTATCACCGGGTGCGAGTGATGCAGTTGGGGGAACGGGTGTGGCAAGAAGCTGAAAATTCTTTACAACCCTCAGGTTATTTGAATACTCTTTTTCTTCAAGTCCTGTATTGGGCATTACAAGCGGCAAGGTGGTTCCGTTATCGTTGAATGATGCCCATAGTTCATTCAGTCCGGGGTAGCCAACATCGACAATGAATACAAATGTTTGCGTACAGCAAATACCCGTTAATCGGTTAGGCATAATGAATGTGGCCCCCACTTTTTGTGCACCCGGCAATCGGGGGTCTGAAGTGTAAAAACTTACAGGCGTTCCTGCGGGTATGGTATCATAACTGTTGTTGCATATAAAAAAGCTGACCCTTATTTTGGTCTGTTCAAAGCAATGGACATTGGTAATATTAATGGTGCCATCCGGGGTAGGATCAGCTACTGAAATCAAATAAGGTTTTGTTGTATCGGTACATTGCCCGTCAGATGCAATAAGACGTATGGTATAATTTCCGGGTGTATAGAATATATAGGAAAGGTCTTTATCCGTACTGACTATTTGTTCTGCCATTCCCTTATCATTCCCTACTATCCATTTGTAAGATGTTGCCCCAAATGAATTATTGATGAAATTGATTGTATCCTGATAAATGATTTCTTTTGAGGCTATGCTGTGTTTATTCAAATAAAATCTGGCAACGACACCGCAATCTACCGTAACATATTCGGAAAAGCTTCCAAAGCAGTTGTTATCCCTGATTGCCTTTAGGGTAATCTTATATCGTCCTGATTGATTGAATGTGTATTGAAGATTTGTGTCTGTGGAAATCTGAATACCATCGAGAAACCATTCATAGCCTGATGCCCCTACAGATGTATTTAAAAACGCTATCATATCACCGGGTTTCGGATATGCATTATTTCTTTTAAAAGTGGCCAATACCATTTCAGGACAAGGCTTCTCGCATTTGGGTTCGAGCAATCCTTTTCTCTGGGTTTGTATGGCATTATGCATTCGGTCTGCCTGACCTTGTGTAAATGTGTTTTTACATGCGTCAAGGCCATAATCCATTATGTTTTCTATCGGGTCTTTTACATCTGATGTAAAAAAGCCATTGGAATAGTTGGAAAGCGTATCGGTATTACAGGTGTTCGATGGATTATTGCATGCCGAAGGAAGAAATGAACCATCGGGCGGGGTATCGCAGACCCTGTCGCCGTTGAGCTGGCAATTGAAATTACCGCAGAAGCCTTCAAATGTATGATACAAGCCTAAGTAATGACCCATTTCGTGGGCAAGCAGGTTACCAAATCCTGTCGTTACAATTCCATCATAAGCACCGCCTCCCGGGGGCATTGTCGCGTATCCTCCTGACCTTAATCGTGTCCAGATGCCACATCCAAACTGAGCAATTATTTCCCATTCAATGCTTTGCACATACCAGATATTGATATAGCGTGTAGGATCCCATTGGGCCGTAGCCTTCATTTGCGAATCTTCTGCAGGTGTATTTAAGTGATTGCCCCAATGTGTAACAACGCGGGTAATACCGGTACTGTTTCCTCCATCAGGGTCTTTTTGTGCCAAACAAAACCTGATTTTTGTATCTACTCCTTTACTCGCAGACCATTTCCCCTTTTTGGAAAAAGCGTCATTCAGTTCCTGCAATCCATTTATGATGGTTTGATCAGAAATGGAATATGGATCATCGGAAAGGATATGGAATATCACAGGCAACACAACCGAGTCATTGGAGAATAACCCTACCGAACCTGCAATCTGCCTATTCATAAGGTCTTCATTCTCGACAAATGACTTAGACTTCCTCATGGTTTGCAGCCAATAATCTGTTCCGCAATAGCCGGTGCCACTTGTCGGGGAAGGCAATGTTGGAAAGGGTTTGATGGTATCTGACTGTTGGCCTATGGCTAACAACCCAATCAATGGTAAGAGGAATAATATTGGCAGAAATAACCTTGCCATGTCTCTGGCGTTTGGGAGTACGAAAAGTTGAAATTAAATGAATATCTTCATAAAAGCTGTCTTTGTTACGGATGTAAAAATTTAATTTTTCTCCTGAAAGGAAAAATACCCTGGTTCAAACTTCACTGTTATCATCCAAATACCTTTTCATATTTGAAATTCAAAGATTTAAAGCGTATATTTAGGGCAGTTTTTCGGGATGATCAAAGTTTGGGTCCCGGTAAGTCAAATCATTCAAAAAAAGCGCGGCCATCCCACGGAACGGTTAAAATACCACACCTTTTTATGTCAGTTGTAAACCTTCGCCTGAAAGGCACGAAACATTCGGCTTCCCCCTTGCCGGAGAAAGCATCCGATTTTTTTACATTAGAAGCGAGCTATGAAATAAGCCCACCCACCCGGAGTGATGTACCGGAACAAAAGATTGCGCTCGACGATAAGTCGCTTGTTGAAATCGTATTGGATGATGGTACGGTTTGGTTCGGTGATCTTGAAACCCTTGAAAAA
The DNA here is from genome assembly GCA_025455245.1 of Chitinophagaceae bacterium. Taxonomy (GTDB): domain Bacteria; phylum Bacteroidota; class Bacteroidia; order Chitinophagales; family Chitinophagaceae; genus Phnomibacter. The sequence goes on along the minus strand of JALOMX010000030.1, from coordinate 4,023 downwards.
TTATTCCCTGATATGGCATTGGCCAAAAGGGGTGATACCAATGAATGGACCCTGCCTTTTGAAATCGATGACATTCAAACCGACCGGAATATCATCAGGAAAGTGGCCTTGAAGGTACTGAACATTTTTACCAGAAAAGGTGCAGGAGTGGCTGTGAAGGCGATTGCACAAAAACTGGAAGAGAAGCAACTGGAAACCGATCGGACAAGGGTTTTCAGATTGGATCATTCCTTTAAGCTTGTGAATATTGACAAGGAAGTATTGAGTGACGGTACTTATTTGTTATTTATTCATGGTACGGCCTCTTCCACATCCGGCTCATTTGACAAATTGATGGGATCAGGCGTATGGGAACATATTAAGGAAACCTATAAATCAAATATTCTTACACTTCAGCACAGGACATTAACTGAAAACCCTCTGGAAAACCTGCTTGTTTTGATCAATAAACTTCCTGCAAATTGTACGCTTGATGTAATCAGTCATTCAAGGGGCGGATTGGTAGCTGATTTGTTGTGCAGGTTTGCCGTTAACAAAAGAGGTTTCGATGATGCTGAAATCTTATTACTGGAAAAGGAAAAGAGGGATAGCGAGGTAGCCTTACTGAAGGAGTTGGAGAAAATCATGGTCACTAAACGGATATCCGTTCGCCGTCAGGTGAGGGTAGCGTGTCCTGCACGGGGAACTACCCTTGCTTCTGACCGGTTGGATACCCTTTTGAATGTCATGCTTAATCTGATTGGTTCAGCCAATCCCTTTGTAATTGGTTTTAAAGAATTGATCGCTGCCGTTATTGATACAAAAAATCAGACAGAGATTCTTCCCGGTATTGAAGCCATGAACCCGGAATCACCTTTTGTAAAGGCATTGAACTTTCCGGGGAGCAGCATTGAAATTCCATCTCCGCTCATGGTGATTGCGGGCAACAGTAAAATTAGTTTTAAGCTTAGGGGGCTTTTGGTATTATTGAGCAAGCTCTTTTATTTAGAAGGGAACGACCTGATTGTAAATACATCGAGCATGTATCAGGGTGCAAGGCGTGCAGGCGACAAATCATTTTATTATCTTGAAAGCACGTCGGAAACACATCACTTTGCCTATTTTTCCAATCACAGCAGCCGTACGGCTATCCTAAGCGCCCTGAAGTACACGGGTGAGGGAAGGTTGCCCGGTTTTGAACCCCTTGGTAAAACACTCCTTCCGGATGTTGAACGGAACGCCTTGCTTGGTCTTGACGGTGGTAAAGTGTTCAAAGATGAAGTAACCGGCAAAAAGCCTATTGTCATTTTATTGCCGGGGATCATGGGAAGCAACCTTCAGGTGAAGGATAATGTTGTCTGGATCAATTATCTGCGGTTTCTTACCGGAGAACTTACGAGCCTTCAATATACACAGGCTAATAATAAACAAATCAAAGCGCATTCATTGGTCCGGACATCCTACAAAAAGCTGGTAGATTTTTTGTCAGCAGAATATGATGTCGTTACTTTTCCTTTTGATTGGCGAAAGCCACTGAATGAGACCACAGATCAGCTTGACCTTAAACTGAAAGAGTTGATGCAGGTGAAGCAACCCATTAAAATGATAGCGCATTCAATGGGTGGTGTGCTGGTACGCGACTTTATGGTGTATCATTCGAATACCTGGAAACAACTCAATGCCCTGAACGGTTTTCAATTGCTGATGTTGGGTTCTCCCCTTGGAGGTTCCTACCGGATTCCGTATGTCCTGTTTGGATTTGATGATATTATAAAAAAATTGGCTTCCATTGATATCCGTAATTCCAAGAGGGATTTACTTGATGTATTCTGTAATCTGCCGGGATTGCTTAGTTTATTGCCCATGCAAAAGCACGATGATTTTGGCAGCGTAGATACATGGCAGCAAATGCAAATGGCATTGGGAGAGAAGGATTGGCCAATTCCGGAAAAGGAGGTACTCAATGGATTCGCCCGGTACAGGGAAAGGATATTGAATGATTCATCTAAATTGGATTATAAAAATGTAATTTATGTTGCCGGTGCCTGCAGAAAAAATAAGTCAACACCATGTGGTTATAAAATCGAAAGTGGTAAATTAACTTTTTTGGCTACTTATGAAGGTGATGAAAGTGTAACCTGGGAAACCGGCATACCAAAGGAATTAAAGGAGCAGGGCAAGGTTTATTTTTCGAATGTAACCCATGGTGAACTGGCAAATGATGCAAGCCTTTTTCCTGTAATCACTGAATTACTTCAAAAGGGAAGTACTACCAAGCTTTCTGAAAAGCCATCCCTTACACGGGGAGCGGAAACAATGTTTGCCATAAAGCCATCCAATGATCTTGATATGAGCGAAAGGGGAATTGAAAAAACAATTCTCGGGCTGGGAGGAGATGACCAATACAAGCCTATGGAAATTCCATTAAAGGTTTCTGTTACCAATGGCGATTTAAGCTTTGCACATTATCCCATACTTGTCGGGCATTTCAATAATGATGGAATTGTATCTGCCGAAAAAGCAATTGATGATAAACTGGGCGGTGAACTGACACGAAGGCATAAACTTGGTTTACATCCCGATCTTATAGAAGAAAATGAAGTGCTTTTGACAGACAGAAAACCCGGCGATGCCGGGTTGCAGGGGGTTATCATTGTGGGCCTTGGTTATCCGGGCGAACTGACCCCTTTTTTGCTGATGCGAACCATTGAAAGGGGCATTTCAAAATACCTGAGCATCATTAATGTAAAAAGTGAAAATCAGGCATGGCAAAAGGACCGGCCGGTAATCGGTATTTCAACTTTATTGATCGGAGGATCATACGGCGGACTGACCATCGATGGTTCTATCAATGCTATTCTCAGTGGTATTCAACAGGCTAATATTAATTTCAGGAATATATATGGAAACGAAGTAAGGCTTATTGAAGAAGTTGAAATCATTGAACTTTACAGGGACAGGGCTTTAAGTGCTATTTATGTCATCAGGCAAATTGAGAAAGATGAAAGCCGTTCACTGAATATTGTTTTGAATCAAAAAATTGCCCGTGAAAAACTGGGACCGAGATTAAGGATTCCCCTCGACAGCCGGAAAGATTGGTGGACAAGGGTTACTGTCAGAAGAAAGGATGAATCTGAAATTATGAAGGAAAAAGGCAGCAGGGATGAATTGAGGATGACTATTTCTACTACAGGGGCAAGAGAAGAAAGCCGTAGCCTGTTAACGGCAAGCCATACCCTTATGTCCATGATCAAAGAAATGGGCGAGCAAAACAACTGGTCACCTGCCCATGCAATTACCTTATTTGAATTGCTCATCCCGATCGATTTTAAAGAACAGTTAAGAAGGCAGAATAATATCCTTTGGATAGTTGACAAATATTCCGCGGCCATACCCTGGGAACTGATGATGGATAAGAGCGCAAAGGAACAACCTCTTTGTGTGAACGCAGGAATGGTAAGGCAACTGAGTACCCGGGATTCCCGGATAAAAATTTTCCCGAGCGGGGAGCGGAATGCCCTTGTAGTGGCCGACCCGGAACTGAATGGTTTTCTGTCTCAACTCGGAGGCGCTTATCGTGAAGGTATGATGGCTGCCGATATGTTTAAAAACAATGCTTATCATACGCACAGTCTTTTAAAAGCCAATGCTGGTGAAATATTGAATGAGTTAATGTGCAGGAACTATCAGGTAATTCACCTTGCAGGTCATGGTGTGTTTGACCCTGAAAGGCCCGAGTCCACGGGTATGGTCATAGGCAACGGAACTTTTCTGACGGTAGCCGAAATTGCTCAGATGGATACCGTGCCCGAATTGGTTTTTGTAAATTGCTGTTACCTCGGTGCAACAAATGAAAATGCAGAAATGAACCGGCAGGGCAGGTACAGGCTTGCGGCCAATATTGGTACACAGCTTATTGAGAATGGTGTTAAGGCGGTTGTGGTTGCAGGCTGGGCAGTGCAGGACAATGCAGCTCTTTCTTTTGCACAAACATTCTATCAGAATATATTTTCCGGTGTAACCTTCGGTGAGTCTGTAAAAAGA
>JALOMX010000301.1 GCA_025455245.1 Chitinophagaceae bacterium | reverse complement strand
GGAAACATATATGGTAATGGATGATGGCGGTACGAGAATAAAATTTGAAAGTGAAGCCGGAGTCTGCCGGTTTATTGTCCGTACCAATGCCTGGAGTAAGGAAGGTATTTTTGCAAACGATGTATTGGTAGTACAACAGTCGCAGAACCTTGCAAATGGAGACTGGGCTATACTGGAGTTTGATGCAAAGAAGATTGTGAGGCAGGTGGAAATCACGGATGATGTTCTACGGTTTAAATCGCTGGATGCAAAACTTCAGCCGATTGATTGGCCAATGCATAAGCCGGTACCGTTGCTTGGTATTGTAAAAACCATTATCCGTCAAAGGTTATGATGGGCTTTAGATTTTTCGGGGAGGCAGATCCGGTTTGGCATAGGCAAATCTCCCAATGGATTGGGTAACAAAATACGCATCTAGCCCGGTACTGGTAACGGTTTCGGCTTTTTCAAGTTGTAGGAATCCATCAGGTGTCAACAGGTCTTCACGGATCCAGCAATGTTCTATTTTGCCGATGATAAAGAAAGTCTGATTGTGGGTAATTGGAATGATTTCTACCAGGCTGAGCGCGTATTGAATTGAACTTTCTCCTACCACCGGAACAGCAAAGTCATTTTTCCATTCGGCGGTCAATCCGCATTCATTAAACTCGTTTATACCATCGGAATATTTTGCACTGCATTGATGGGCTTTTTCCAGTATATCCGGATGCACACTGTTCATGGTCCATTTGCCGGTAACTTCAATATTGGCGAGGGTATGCGGTGCGGCAGTCTTCGGACGGTTTACCATTCCTATCAGGGCAGGATCTGCGCCAAGGTGTACCACGTTGTGAAACAAAGAAAGGTTGGGAAGGCCTTGCCGGTTGACGGTGGCAACAAGGTGTGTAGCTTTAAAACCACTCAGGCTGTTGAGTAAATTGGCTCTGTAAAACCTTTCCCATCCCGAAAAATCATCTTTTGAAAAATGAAGCATACATCAGATACTTGTAATGAGGTAATAACCCATAACAAAACAAACCAGTATTTTGATGGCTGATCCGCCCAAAAAACCGATAAAAGCCCCAAAGGCTGCTTTCAGTGCCTGTTGTTGGGGCTTTTTGGCTATCAGTTCTCCAATAAAGGCGCCGATGAAAGGCCCGATGATCACGCCCCATGGCCCCATCCAGAAGGCGGCAATAAAACCAAGCGTACACCCCCACATGCCATATTTGCTGCCACCAAATTTTTTGGTTCCCCAAATGGGGATGTAATAATCGAGAATGGTAACCACAATGATGATTGCCAACCAACCCATCAGGAATCGGGTAGAAAAAGGATTCGGTTCGCGCAACTGCTGTAGCAGAAGACCGGCATATGCAACCGGGGGGCCCGGCAGGGCGGGTAAAATACTGCCTGCCACACCAGCCAATACCAGGATGATACCGGCAATAATCCATATCCATTCCATTCGTTGTTTCCTCCTATTGTTCTTCTTCTTCTAATCCCAGTACTTTATTTCTCCCTATGATTACGTACACAAGACCGGCAATAAGGCTTGTCAGTAGTATACCGCTTGTCCACATCCATTTCTCCGATTTGGCAATGTTGCCCGAACGCCATATTTCCAGCAAGGCCAGTACCATAAAGGTGAGTGTAAATAAATATCCAACCGGAAAAACGTTGGCAAAGCTTTCATCTTTTACCGTTTGGGTAACCCGAAGTGATATGCCCCAGATGATAAAAATGGCGGCTAAAAAATAAACGGGTACGGTCAATTTTGAAGCGTGGGGATTCATATTTTTTTTCTTCCAAAGATATTTTTATTTTTTTGAAAATGAAATCCCACCTGATATTCTATCACTTCTTAAATGTTAATCCCCTTTATTTTCTTATATAAATCCATCGCATATAAGTCCGTCATTCCGGCTATATAGTCCACTACACCCTGCAGGTTGTGATAAAGGTTTGGGTTCGTAGTGTCAACCTGAAATTGTGCAGGAATGAGTTTGAGCAGTTTGGCAGATTTGCCCGATGAAGGTTGCATAACGGCCAAAGCAAAATGCTCCAGTAAAGCGCCAATAACATTGTAGCCGGCCACTTCGATCTCTACAACCGAACGGTGGTTGTAAATTTTGTTCACGGAAAAATGATCAATTGCCTGCATAAGTTGCAGTTCTGCTTCGGGCAGATAGCCGATCAGCGGTTTTTGAAGGGTTCCGTCAAGCAGGGATCGTTGGTTATCAAGAAAAATATCGCGTACACGATAAACTAGGTGATTGATAAGCCTCGCCCGCAGATATTGTACTTTCTGATTGGGATCGATAATCCTTTTTAACGTGGTTTCAATTTTTTCTTTAGAGTTGTAACCGGTTTCTTCATCAAAAAATCCAAGAAACAACTCCTGTAGTTTTTCGTGCGAAATAATACCAAGCCTGTGTGCATCTTCAAAATCAATAACCCGGTAACAAATGTCGTCTGCGGCTTCAACAAGGAACACGAATGGATGACGCGCATACACTGAACCATCCTCCTGAAGGGCAGGGATGCCAAGTGTTTCTGCCACTTGTTTCCAGGTTGCCCATTCGCTGTCAAAAAAACCGGACTTTTTGGTAACGAGTTGTTGCTTATTAAAACCGGCCAGCGAAGTGCAGGGATATTTTACAATAGAAGCGAGTGTTGAAAAGGTTAGCCTGTAACCTCCCTCCATAGGTTCACCAAACGAATGGGTTAAGGTGCGAAAGGCATTGGCATTGCCTTCAAAATACAGGAAGTCGCGTTGTTGGTTTGGCAATAGTTCATTTTCAAATCGATGTTTCGCATCTCCCTGCAGGTTTCTGAAAAAAACGCGAATCGCTTCTTCGCCGCTGTGGCCAAACGGTGGATTGCCAATATCATGTGCAAGGCATGCTGCTGCAATTACGTTGGGCAGTTCGTATTTGTAGAATTCCTTGAATCCTTCCCCTTCATCTGAATACTGCTGCGCAAGGATATCGCCTACGGCTTTTCCCAAAGACCTGCCTACCGATGCCACTTCAAGGCTATGGGTAAGGCGGTTGTGCACAAACACCGCGCCGGGTAAGGGAAATACCTGAGTTTTGTTTTGCAGCCGCCGAAAAGCTGATGAAAAAATGATACGGTCGTAATCGCGGATGAAAGATGTACGGGCAGCCTCACCGGGGCCGTCGGTTTTGGGCAGGCTGCCGGTTCGTTGTGCGCTGTAAAGTTTTTGCCATTGCATGGCGGCAAAGGTAAAGGTTGAAGAGGAGCGGAATTAAACCTAAAAGGGTTGCTTATAAATGGAAATATCAATTTTTACAACATGTAGAAATTTTTTTTAGTAGAACCGCCACAAGAAGGAGGTTATATTGGCAAGGCCATAACACATGCCGTTTTTACACAGGCTGATACCCTGGAACAATTAAGGGGAAATATGAAGGATGCGGTTCATTGTCATATTGGTAACGCCTAAAAGATCGTAAGCTTCCAGGTCCTTTCCCATTTTTCACCACCTTCCAGTTTTTCAATCCCGGGCTTGTTTTCCAGTTTTCCATCATGGTCTACTGTATCTGCATGCCCGCACCAAGGCTCAATGCATACAAAGGGCGCATCTTTGGCTGCCCATATGCCGAGGTAAGGAAAACCGGAAAAGTCAAAGTCGAGTCCGTGGGCATGTTTGGTACTG
>JALOMX010000300.1 GCA_025455245.1 Chitinophagaceae bacterium | reverse complement strand
CCGGAAATGCCATTGCAGATGTATTGTTTGGCGATTACAATCCTTCTGCCAAACTGGCGATGAGCTTCCCTGAAAGTATCGGGCAAATTCCCATTTACTACAACCATTTTAATACAGGCCGTCCAGTTATCAGCGATAAAATTCCCAATACTTCCTATATTGATCTATCCGTTAAACCGAATTATGCATTTGGTTTTGGATTAAGTTATACAAGTTTTCAATACAGTAACCTGTATGTAGGTGAAAAGCAAATGAAGGCGGATGGAAAAATTGAAATTTCCTTTACCCTAACCAATACCGGGAAGTATGCCGGCGAAGAAATTGTTCAGCTTTACATCAGGGATATGGTTGGTTCAATTGCCCGGCCGGTAAAAGATTTGAAGGATTTTAAAAAAATAGCACTTAACGCTGGTGAATCAAAAACAATCGAATTTACGATTGATAAAGAAAAACTGTCGTTCTATAACAGTCAGTTGAACTGGGTAGCCGAGCCCGGCGATTTTCAGGTAATGATTGGCGCATCATCGGAAGATATACGGTTAAAAGAAAATTTCGAACTAATAAAATAGAAAAATGAAATGCCCACGAACGGGGGATGAATATATATCGCAATGTCCTTGCTACCGGAAGGCAGGCCCTACCTACCGGCAGGCAGGCCCTACCTACCGGCAGGCAGGCCTTCCTTCGTCATGGAGAAATTGCCAAGACACTAATGAATAAAATAGAATAATGAAAAAAAATATTTGTGCAGGTACCATTTTACTGTTTGCCTTTATTAGTGTACAGGCTAATGTAACCCTTCCTGCGCTATTTGCCGATAATATGGTGCTGCAGCGAAACGCACCAATACCTGTTTGGGGATGGGCTGATGCCAATGAAAAAGTAGAAGTAAAATTTCATAATCAGGTGAAGACAACCAGGGCCGGTAAGAGTGGTAAGTGGATGGTGAAGCTGGATATGGAAAATGCAGGAGGACCGTATGATTTGCTGATTAATGGTAAAAATGCCCTTCAATTTAAAAATGTATTGGTGGGTGAGGTTTGGATCTGCAGCGGGCAATCCAATATGGAATGGACGGTTGGTCAGTCTGCCAATGCGAAGGCAGAAATAGCAGCAGCCAATTACCCTATGATCAGGCATATTAAGATTCAGCATGCTATTGGTTCGTTGCCTAAAACCACCGTTACAACCGATGGCTGGAAGGTTTGTGATTCCACCACTGTTGGGGCTTTTACCGGTATCGGCTATTTTTTTGCCAGGAACCTGTTTCATGAACTGAACATCCCGGTAGGATTAATCAATTCGAGTTGGGGAGGTACCAATATTGAAACCTGGATAAGCCGTGAAGGCTTTGAAGGCAGTGAGGAATTTAAAGAGATGATTGCCGGTATGCCAAGAATTGATCTTGATTCGCTTTCGAAGGGAAGGGTGGTGGCTGTGCAAGCAAGAATTGAAGCTTTGCAGGGAGCTAAACTTGGCAGTTTGACCCCGGGTTTATTTATGCAACCAACTTTTGATGATGCTAAATGGCCCGTCTTATTTCAACCGCAATTATGGGAGCAGCAAAGTATTGGTGAAATGGATGGCGTGGTTTGGCTAAGGAAAACCATTACGCTTCCATCGCTGAATTTTAATAAGGAATCGGTTTTGGAATTAGCTACCATTGATGACGAAGATGTTACCTATGTAAACGGCATAAGAGTTGGAAGTAAAAATCAGTATAATGCACCCAGAAAATATACCATTCCGGCCGGGGTATTAAAACCCGGCAAAAATGTAATTGCGGTAAGGGTAGTGGATAACGGCGGTGGCGGAGGCATTTACGGGAATGAGGAAGAGGTGAGATTGGTGGTGGATAACAACACCATTCCGTTGAAGGGTGAATGGAAATTCCAGGTCGAATCCATTCTTTCGCGGACAAGCGAAAATTCGTTGCCTTCCTTGTGCTACAATGCCATGATTCATCCATTGATTCCCTATGCATTTAAGGGTGTTTTGTGGTACCAGGGCGAATCCAATGCCGGACGCTCGTATCAATACCGAAAGGCTTTTCCTTTATTGATTAATGATTGGCGTGCAAAATGGAACAATGCTGCCATGCCGTTCTATTTTGTTCAGCTGGCTACCTTTAAAACCATAGGTAAAAACAGCAACGAGGGTTCAGGATGGGCCGAACTGAGGGAAGCCCAAACAATGGCACTTCAACTGCCCAACACAGGAATGGTGGTTACGACGGATTTAGGTAATCCAAACGATATTCATCCCACCAATAAGCAGGATGTTGGCAAGCGCATGGCTGCCATTGCACTCAATAACCTGTACAGTAAGCCAATGATTTGCAACGGGCCTACCTATACATCCATGCAGGTAAGCGGCAGTCAGGCGGTTTTAACCTTTGAAAATATTGGCTCCGGGCTATCAGCCTATGATAAATATGGATATGTTAAGGGTTTTGAGATAGCAGGCAAGACTTGGGGGCAGTACCCAAATGCTCCACCATAATAACAGCCACAACCCACCGATACGCTTTGTAGGGTTGTGAACGGGAATAAACGTATACGAAAACCGTTATCTGGCTGTTATTATGATGGGGCATAAATAGAATCGATTGGTTGTAAAGGCAAAACTCTAGGAAGCTGACTGGCAAAGCGCCATTAATAAATGCAACCCTAAAGGCTGCAAATGACAATTACGCAAACGAAAGCGCATTCGCTCTAGCTGCGTAAGCCATGTCATCGGGGTTTCGGAAGGTGTACCCTGTCACCCAAACACCAACACAAGATTAGGAGTTTATCATGGTAAAAGTGGATTTAGTTCTCCTTCGACACATTAACAAGATCGGAGAGATTGAACGCAAAAAACCAAGGGATTGGGAGCTTCAAAGACTTTTTGAAGTTTTGGACACGCTTGATCATCTTGGGAAGAAGATTGACGAAGAACGGTTATTGCGGGAAGAATGGGATTCCGTCTAGTCTCATAAGCTAGATTTTCGTGGTTCGACTCCACGTCCCGCTACCAAATCCGTGGCGTGTCCGTACCGGAATTAGCGAGCCGGAATATAAGCTATCGTAGGGAATATACTGACAAGGTTCCCCGCCATGGACAAATTTTTGAAAGATGAAATGAAAACCAATGCCACCTACTAAAAAAGATGAAATGCTGAAATTTCAAAATGAGATTGAAGACATTGTGTGGAAGTACGATGTCACCTATATGGAAGCAATCATAATGTTCTGCGAAGAGAACGATTTTGAAATTGAAAGGGTTCCCCGGCTTTTGTCTAGTAAGATGAAAGCAGACATTCAAAAGGAAGCCGAAGACCTTTCAATGTTGACTGAAAAGAATGAGCGTTTGCCGATATGAAATTGAATGCCTTTGGAGCTTACCGCATGTATCTTGCGATGAAAGCTCACTTCACCAAAGAATCCTATGATTATGTAAAATATGCTGGAAAAACCAACGCCAGCGAAGCATCTTTCAATGTCAGAAAAGATCGCTACTACTTCCAAAAACTGGCAGCTAAATATGATAGTGAGCAATTGAAGAACTTGTTCATTGTCGCGCTTTATGAAAAGCCCGATGTTTGGATAGGTAATATTGCAAATGATCCTAAATTTTTAAAAAGATTGGAACAGCGAGAAGCCTATCTTGCTAATATAGCACAAGAATACA
>JALOMX010000299.1 GCA_025455245.1 Chitinophagaceae bacterium | reverse complement strand
ATTATTGCATACCTACGGAACAGGGCCCGGGGGCGGCAGCCTGCTTGCCGAAGGATTGTTTAAAGACAAACCCGATGCACCGCCCACCTCGGGCGCAGGTACCCGGCTGATGTGGTACCCCGATAAAGCAGCTTTTCGTGCCGGTGAGGTAACCGGCGTTAACTGGAATAAAGACAGTATTGGCGACCATTCGGTGGCCATGGGTTTGGATACAAGGGCCAAAGGCATCGCTTCCCTTGCCATGGGAAACGCTTCATTAGCCACGGCTGATTATGCAGTGGCATTGGGTGCGGTAGCCAATGCTTCAGGCACACGGTCGGTAGCTATTGGTGCAGGAACCATTGCCTCCAATAGTTGGAGCACTGCTATTGGTTCTTATACAACGGCTTCGGGATTGTATGCTTCCGCAATCGGGTATATGAACCATGCTGAAGGAAACTTTTCGATGGCTTTGGGTGAAAATACGAGGGCATACTCCAAAAGTGAAATGGTGGTGGGTTCCTACAACAGCGCGTATACCCCGGTAAGTAAAACAGCGTGGGCTCCTGCCGACCGGCTTTTTGTAATAGGAAATGGCGCTGAAGGTAGCGGACACAATGCCGTAACTGTGCTGAAAAACGGGAATATCGGCATTGGAACGGACATGCCTAATGCAGCACTGCATATTCAGGAAAGTGAAACCCAAAATGGAAATGTGGTTTTTGCCGGGTTAAATGATTTATACACTAGTACACCGGGTGACCCTCCTGCAAGTGAAGATGGTTCGTATATGATGTGGTATGCAGATAAGGCTGCATTCAGAGCAGGATTCTTTAATGCCTACAGTATCCGTAAGGATAGTATAGGAAGATTTTCGGTGGCTATGAGCAGGAGTTCCATCGCCTCTGGAGAACATGCTGTTGCCATAGGTGAATTTGCTAAAGCATCAGGATGGGCAAGTTTAGCGATGGGAGGAATATATGCAGCCGCTTATGGTAGTGAGTCAATATCATTGGATGGCAATTCCTGGGGAGATTATTCGGTTTCAATTAAAGGTAGCGCAGAGGGGTATGGCTCTTTGGCTATTGGCGGAATATCTATCGGAATGCATTCTGTAACATTAGGGAGAAACACAAAAGCTCCTTCATTTGCCGAAACGGTAGTTGGCCAGTTCAATTCAGAATATACGCCACTATCTGCTACCGTGTGGAACGATGCCGACCGTCTTTTTGTAGTAGGCAACGGAGTGGATGAAAAACACAAAAGCAACGCCCTCACCATTTTGAAAAACGGCAATACAACAGTGGGTGGCAGCTTAACTACAGAAGGGAATGTAACAGTAACAGGAAACCTTGGCGCAACAGGGAACGTACTTGCAAACGGTGACGTAACTGCCAATGGTAAGTTGAAAGTAAACGGATCAAAGGGTGTTGTAAGAACCATTTCCGGCGATCAAATGAAAACCCTCGATGTGCCGGTTGTAGTAAACACTACGATCAGTGGTGGCGCTACCGCAAACATCGAAAACCCTCGATGTGCCGGTTGTGGTAAACACAACGATCAGTGGTGGCGCTACCGCAAACATCAGCTTCACCTTTCCCGAAGCTTTCAGTGTGGCACCAAACGTGTATGTAGGCAATGTTACCACCGGCGGGGGGTTTGCAGAAGTGGTTATGTCGGTGGGAGCGGTTACTACAACCGGGGGCAAACTGTTTATTTTCAACCCGAAAAGCGGATCGCAGTCGCCCAATTTTACGGTGAAGATGGTGGCCTTAGGTAAGGAATGAAGGGTGAAATTCCAATGTTCAAATTCCAAATTCCAAAAGGTGTGAGTCAATTTTTTGAGGAAAATTCCAATGTTCAAATTCCAAATTCCAAAAGGTTTGATGAACTGTTTTGAGGAAATTCCAATGTTCAAACCTGCTTGCCTGCAGGCAAGTTCCAAATTCCAAAAGGTTTGAATGAATGTTTGGGATTTGGGATTTCCCCATTTGGGATTTATTATTCATGTACTCAATTATTCATGTATTCAATTGTTCATGTACCCAATCCCCCCTTAACCTTATCCTTAACCTTATCCTCACCCTCTCCTCAGCTTCTCCACCGGCAAAGCCTCCACCACCCTGCCATCTTTTCCCTTCATGGTATCTGCCATAAACAGGCTGTTGAGGATGGCTTCTTCGGTAGCTTCAAGAGCCGCCATAAACAAGGGTGAAACCGCATCGTTGTGCAAAACATTCTGCGTCAATACACGGCCGTTGGGATTGTGCGGAATGCGCAGCGAAGGATCGTTACTGAAAGCGATGACATAATCCCCGCTGCCGTTGCTTGCAATGCCTCCGGTTTTGGCAAGCCCCATAAAGGCACGTTTGGCAAGCCTTTCAAGGTTGCGGGTATCGAGCGGTGCATCGGTGGCTACTATGATCATACAACTGCCATCGGGTGTGTTGTTCAGTTGGTCGCGCAGGTAATATTTGTTGAGCAGTTTACCGGCAGGAATATCGCCCACCTGCAGCACGCCGCCAAAGTTGGATTGCACCAATACCCCTACCGTATAACCGCCAAGGCTTTCGGGCAGTTTTCGCGATGCCGTCCCGATACCCCCTTTCCATCCAAAACAAACCGTACCGGTACCGGCGCCCACATTCCCTTCTGCCACCGGACCGCCTTTTGCACCGGTAATGGCGCTTACAACGTGCTCCGGCTTGACGTGCATTTCGCGGATGTCGTTCAGGTAGCCATCGTTTGTTTCGCCCACCAATGCATTTACGCTTTGCACCTTTTCGTTACCGGGCTGTTTCAAGGTGTAATCAATCACCGCCTGCATAGCCACCGGCACACTTAAGGTATTGGTGAGCACTATAGGTGTTTCAAGGTTGCCGAGTTCCTGTACCTGCGTACTGCCTGCAAGTTTGCCAAAGCCATTCCCTACATAAATAGCCGCGGGTACTTTTTGCTGAAACAGGTTGCCGCTGTGGGGTAAAATGGCGGTAACACCTGTCCGGATACTGTCGGCCAATATCAGCGTGGTGTGACCAACGGCCACCCCTTTTACATCGGTAATGGCATTGAGCGGGCCGGGCTGCATAACGCCGATGGTGATGCCTGCTTCGCGTACCCGCATGCGTGTCTGTGCTGTAAGTTGATTAACCATATGCAATGCTGCTGCTATGAGTAAAAATTTCCAACGGATCATTGTGCCAAGGTAACAGAATTCATCAAAGCAGATGCAAATAACCATAAGATGATTTTATTCTCAATGATTAACTGAATGCCGAAAGGAACCAACCATATTTTTGCAATACATGGCAAGGCTTCTTTTAGACAGCCTTGCCGCAAGCATCCCTTTTGAGGAAACAAAATCTGTGGAAACCCTTGCTGCATGGATCAGCAGGCAGGGTGAAACAGATACAGAAAAAGCCCGCATCCTTTTTACATGGATCGCCAGAAACATTGCTTATGATGTTCAGGAAAAATTTGCTGCGTCCAATTATTACGAGGATACACTGATCAGCGAGCGCGCCCTGAGCCTGCGCAAAGGCGTGTGCATGCATTACGCGGTTTTGTTTTGTGAAACGGCCGGTCTTATGGACATCGAAGCCCAACTCGTAACCGGTCAGACAAAACAAAATTCGGTACTCAGCACCACGGGCCATGTGTGGGTTGCGGCAAAGCTTGAAGGAAAGTGGTATTTGCTCGATCCTACATGGGCGGCAGGTGGTGTAAACGGGATGCGTTATATAAAAAGATTCAGCCCCCAATGGTTTATGACCCCGCCGGATACCATGATACTCAGTCATCTGCCAACAGATCCTCAATGGCAATTACTCGAACATCCGGTAAGCCTTATCCGCTTCGCTACCGGAAAAGATGTTCCCGGTTTTGATCAAAAGTATTTTGCATTCAACGATTCCATTTTGCAGTACCTGAAATTGGATGAAGTACAAAAGGCTTTGATTACCGTTGGCAGGTTGAAGGAATCTTTCAAAAACGATGGTACCTTTCCCGGCGACAGCATCGCCAAAAAGCCGAGGCTTGATGAATACAACCTGAATTTCGTTCCGGTCATATACAATCAGGCTGTGGATCATTACAATTCTGCCATAGCAGAAATGAACCGTTATATTGCACATAAAAACAAACAGTTTACACCGGCCATTCCTGAAGCAACACTCAGGGGTTTTCTTTCTTCGGCTGCCATTCAGCTCGATTCGGTAAAAACCCTTCTTGGTTATGTATCGGATGCGCCGTACAGGCAGTTATCGGATATTCAAAAAAAGATGGCGCTTACGCAGGAAGCAGCAGGGTTTTTGCAAAACGAACAGGCTTTTGTAGACAGATACTATAAAACACCGGTTTGGAAACGGAAATCTTTGTTTTATATTAGAAAAAAAGGATAGCGAACGCAGGCCGCGGGCATGGAAAAATCACCACTTTAAAACATTGAAATGTTTATGAAAAGCAGGGAAATAATCATAGAAAACTATATTGAAGGTTACAACCAATTTGATGTTGATAAAATGGTAAAAGACTTTGCCGGAGAAATGGTTTTTGAAAACATTCAAAACGGTGAAGTCACTATGAAAATAGAGGGTATTGAAAATTTCAGGTTACAGGCGGAAGCTGCCAAAAGTTATTTTACCGAAAGAAAACAAACCATCCGGGCATTCAGGCATTTCAATCATGGTACAGAAACAGATATTGAATACTTTGGGATATTGGCCATGGATTTTCCGAATGGAATGAAAAAAGGACAGGAAATAGTTCTGAACGGAAAATCTGTTTTTGAGTTTAAGGAGGATAAAATCATTAAACTAACGGATATCAGTTGATAACAAAACATGCTGTATAGCACCTAACCAAAAATCGAAAAGACGGTTATAAGCAGGATTAATCGTGCAGATATTGAATTTTTCAGGTAATGACATTCATTGATGTTGGGTAATTACCTTCGCTTTCCATGAAATTATACCGGCAAACATCATTACAAGAACCTGTTGAGGCTGTTTTGGAAGAGCTCAGGATGGGTATTTGTGATAAATGGATGCTGAAAGTAACATACTGTAAGGTTGTGCTATACAAATCGATTATGGTCCTTATGGCATGGGGAATCACCATGGTTTCGGAGGCGCAACTGTGTAACGGCAGCCTTGGTGACCCTGTAGTGAAAATTGATTTCGGTACACCATCCAATCCACAACCTATTCCCCCTCTTAGCGGATACCTATTCCAGGCTTTCTCCTGTCCCGATGACGGATACTATACCATTGCCTCATCTTCGCCAAGCTGCTTTAACAACTCGTGGCATGTTTTAAACACCGATCATAGCGGGAATGGCCTGTTTCTGATTGTAAATGCCAATTTTACCCCCGGCGATTTTTTTCTGCAACGCATTACGGGGCTTTGTCCCGGAACCACTTACGAATTTGCCGCATGGCTGATGAACCTGATCAGATACATTGCCATAAAACCCAACCTGCTTTTTAACATTGAAACCACCACCGGCACGGTATTGCAATCGTACAACACCGGCGACATACCCGAAACCACCACCCCGCAATGGAACCAATACGGATTTTATTTTACCACCCCACCCGGTATTTCGGAGGTTGTATTGCGCATACGAAACAATGCACCCGGAGGCATAGGCAACGATGTAGCCATTGACGACATCACTTTCAGGCCATGCGGACCGCAGATGCAAGCCATAATTTCAGGAAACGGCGACAGCGCATCGGGTTGCGAAGGCAATATCATTCCGTTTCCGATGGAGGCCAATATTACCCAGGGATTCAACAATCCTTCCTTTCAATGGCAAAGCAGCAGGGATACCGGGAAAACATGGCAGGATATTACGGGAGCAGTTCAGCTTACTTACACTGCTACACCATCCCTTGCCGGATCCAATCTGTACAGAATAGCCGCTGCTGAAAGCGGTAATCTGAATCAACCCAACTGCCGGATAGCTTCCGAACCCATCTCCATCTTTCTGCGCCCATTGCCGGAAGCAGATGCAGGCCCCGACCGCAGCATTTTTCCCGGCGATACCATTACCATTCAGGCCACCGCATCGGGGAGCGACCTCAGCTATTCATGGTCGCCTGCCATCGGTCTTTCCGATGCTTCCTTGCTTAATCCCCGGTGTTTTACCAATATCCAACAAACCTATACCCTTACCGTAAACACACCCGAGGGTTGCAGCGCTACCGATGATATGGTTGCAACTCCCATTACAGGCATTTATATTCCCAATGCCTTTACACCGAACAATGACGGACTGAACGACCGGTGGCGCATCCCCGGCATTGAACCGGGAACAGGAGCCGTGGTTACCGTGTACAATCGATATGGCCAACAGGTGTACAGGGTTGAAGATGCAGCGGTAAACTGGGATGGCAACAGCAACGGCAAACCACTCCCCGTTGGGCAGTACATTTATGTGGTGGATTACAAAAACGGAAAACCTTCTGAAAAAGGGACAATCATGCTTATACGATGAAAGTCATTTCCATTTTTCATTTTAAAATGAACGTGTTGTACTATTGAATTATAGCATTTTCTATACCCGTTAATAATGCTTAAGTTAAAAGAATTTCAACATTGATTTTTGGGTGGACATTGAAGGGGAACATGAACTTCAAAACTTGTCAGGCATGATCATTTTTAGCCGTTTGAGTATCCGCAAACCCTTGTGTGCTAAGGAATGTGGAGATTTTATCTCATTTAAAATGTTCATATATATAAACCCTGGAAGGGTTGAACTATGAATAGCCCCCGATTTCATCGGGGGAATCAGATTGCGGAGAATAAGCCAACCCTGTAGGGGTTGAATATTGAATATTACAATCTATGTATGAAAGGGTGATTCACATTCAACCCTTCCAGGGTTACAGGTGCTTCGCCGGCAATTAACCACCGATTTAATTTGAGTATTTTTATAGTTAACCACCTTCGGTGGTATTTTAATTCTGCCAAATAGAACCTGCCTGTTGGCAGACAAGGTGCC
>JALOMX010000298.1 GCA_025455245.1 Chitinophagaceae bacterium | reverse complement strand
AAGGTTGGAGTAGGTTAATTTTTCAGGACATGCATGATTATTGCAAACAATGTTTCCGGCTTCTACCAATATTTCCCATCTGATTTTCGGGTACAGGCAAGCAGCACAAAGCCACTGATACAATACCTCGTCATTTCCCAGGTATTGCTTTAATTCAATTGTACTTTCAAAATCTGTTTCCTCAAGCGAAGACCACTGTTTTTCCCTCGTTTTAAGGTAAGAATAGGCACCTGTTTGTTTTTCCCTGATAAAAGGAATCAGGATGTCAAGTGCATTCAGGTCGGCAGGCACTATGACAAGCTTTTCTGAAATTACCTTTTCTTTTAATGCCCAGTCAGGAAAGGGGATGGGCGTAATCAATCCCTTAAAATCCCATTGGTTCAAAGCTTCGGCAAGCTGTTTATTCCACACCGGGTAAGCGCTGTCAAGCAGGTTGTATCCGGATCCGCAAATGATCAGGATATGGTGGCCGAATAATTGTCCGCAACGGTGAAGGGTAATGCCAAGCGGAAAATCTTTATGATAACACAAAAAATCCTGATCATAAAATACAATGGAAACCGAAAGATTGGCTTCCTGCATGGTACGTGCAAACCATTCAAAAAAGGCGGTTGACAGGCTTTTTGGGTTGGTTCTTTCTATAAGCAGCAGGTACTCCCTTTGTTTAAGCCTTGGTGAAAAAACAAGATCGGGGATGCCTCCGTTTTTGGTAATGGTTGCAATGGTTTCCCTGACATTCAATTGCTGAATATCATCCTCGGTTTTTTGCCTCATTTGATTAAAGAGACGTTTAAGGCCGGTTTCATCAGATACAATCAGGGTATCTCTTTTTTCAAATGGGACTTCGTAAACCGGCTTTAAGGCCGCAATACTTTCTTCATTTCCCTTGGCAAAAAGTTCCGGCTTTTTCTTTCTTCTTCTTTTTAAAAAGTCAAGGAGCAAGATCCCTGCGATTGAAGGTAGCAGGATCAACCAATGCAAAAGTGTCTTCATTTTTGGCTTAGGGCTTTCCCATTTGGTTCCGGCCATTCGCATTTCCGACTTGAATTGTTCTGTATCTTCTATGATTTTTACTTTCAGTACACTCGTATTTGCACAGGCGGAATCAGCAGAAGGAATTAAAGTGCAATTAATCTGAAGGTCTCCGGCAGAATCGGTTTTGATGAATAATTCTTCTGTATCGTAAATGATTGAATCCACAGTTCCGGTTATTTGCCACTTCAATCTTGCATCCTTGTTTTCATCCTTTGAATAAACGGATGTAACATGCAGCATGCTTCCTTTCCGGATGGTGGGCAAATCTGTTTTTATGCTGATTTCGGGGATGTAGGAACATGCATAGGTATAAGTTGTATCGCGCATGTTCAGCGTATCTACATTGCCCAACCTCAATGACTGGATAATGCGTATTGGTCCGGCTTTTTTTATTACATACCGGTATCTGTATCCCTGTACAGGAAGTTCATTATTGATCCTCCAGAAAACATTGGTGCGGGCGGTGTCTTCATCCATGCCGAGGAACACTTCAGATGCATCAAGGATTAATGTGTCGCCTATTTCATACAGGCTCTTGAGGGGTGCAATTTTGGCCCTGAGTCCGGGTTTGGGATTGGGTATGGCAAAAAGTAAAGCCAGCGCCGCAAGGACAAGTACGTGCACCCACCAGTACCTTCTCAGCCAGCTTCTTTTTGGCTGCTTTATTTCGGCCGTATGGCTTTGTTGGTTTTTATATTCTTCGAGGATGGTATAAAACAATGCCTGTTCCTGAGGACCTGTTGCAAGAACAGGGCAAAGCCATTCTGCTGTTTCATCAATGTTTTGGGAACCAAATTGACGAACCAACTGCAACACTTCCAGGTAGTCATCGGGCTTGATGATAAATCCACGCCTGCGCAACATGGCCAGCAACGGTTCCAGCGGAAGCTGAATTCCATTTTGTTTTGTTTTGCCGGCCATCTGAATCATTGTCTTTCTTTTTCGGTTTCTAAGACTGCCCAAGGGATTTGAGGTGGATCAATAATTCATCATCATAGCTTTTTATCAGGGTTTTAGTGGCTGCCTCCCATTTCGCATAATCCTTATCCTCTTCTGCCGGTGGAAGCGATTGATTTTTCAGCAGACCATAGTATCTCAAAAGGTTTACCCAATCAAGAAATTCGGAAGTGGATGGTTTTTTATTTACGGCCACATTACGAATCCTGTTGAATACCTCAATTAATTTTTCAAGGTTGTTTACGCCATTTTGTGTTTCAAGCTTCAACCTTGCCAGGGCAATTTTTTTCAGCATCTCTTTATCCGGAAAGGGGATATGGTAAAACACGCAACGACGAAGGAATGCATTCGGCAGGTTCTTTTCGCTGTTACTTGTCATGATGATGATGATTCTGCTGTCATTATCGCCGAGCCCGAGTTGCTCATTCATTTCCTTTATTTCAAAACGGTTCTGTTCAATTTCAAACAACAAATCGTTTGGGAATTCCCGCGGGGCTTTGTCAATTTCATCAATCAAAACCACACTGCTCCTTGGTTCAGATGAAAGCCTGCCGGATTGAATGTTTTTTACTTTACCGATGTTAAGATGCTGCAATGCATTCAATCCATGGGTTTGTGCAATGGCTAAACCCAATGCCCTTAACTCAATGAAGCTTTCGATCCGCTGATCATCCCTGGCCCTGAAATGGCCTACGGCATCGTAGGAATAAAAAAGATCGGTTGCAACCGAAGTGCTTTTGGTATTGAAGATATAAGGCTTATCTAAAAAGCTATGATCCCGGTTTTCGGTTTGTTTGGCTAATTGTGCAGCTACAAAACTCGCCAATCTTGATTTTCCGGTACCGGGTTCACCACTAACGAGTAAGGGCTTACCCAATGCAATGGCAGCTTCAACTGCTTTTACAAGTCTCGGCTCTGCTACATAGTCAATGGGATTTTCTTCCATTACAATTGTATCCAGTTTGATTTCCATAGTCAGAATTTTTATGATATGATACTGATGAGGTTGGGGTCTTTATTATTTAGTCTCTGCATGAATTTCCTTAAACTTCTGTTTGCCTCAAGCATGGTAAATGTTGCGCCGAGTTTGCTGAACTCCTCTTCCATTAATAGCTCTTCAACCGTGCCTTCATCATGGCTTACATATTCTATCAGCCAGTTTTTCAGTTGTGAACGGTTCAGCTTATCAAGCCTTGGCATGGCAAAGCAATACTGTGCTGCATTGGGTAATCTGTCTTTCAATTCATCAATCCTTTTTTGCGTGGTGCCGTCATCGTCGTACTCCTGCAGGTAAACAAACAAGTACAGGGTGTTGCCATTGATCTTATTGGTTTCTGAATAAAACTCTTCAAGGAATCGTGCCAGAAAAACCTTTTGTTGTTCATTGAAATTATCTTCATCGCATACCACGGTAACGGCCACGGGTTTGCGCAGACCTGATACCGCATTTAAAAAGCCTGCAATGCTGATGTCATCAAGTTTATTGTGCTGAAAAATTTTGAAGAACAGTTTCATGATGAGACTGTTTCTGCAAACTTCATAATGAGGCGAACCTAAGACTTCCTCGAAGGTGAAAGGAGGCGTAAAGTCTGCTTCGGAGAGGTTCAGCAGGAAAATACCAATCCTGTTGATAAAGTTCATGCCGAGTTCTTTGTTTTCGCCATGTATCAGGATGGTTTTAAACCGGCTTTGGGT
>JALOMX010000297.1 GCA_025455245.1 Chitinophagaceae bacterium | reverse complement strand
ACCAGCATAATGGCATTCAGCGTACCGAGTATGGAAACAAGTGCACCAATGCCAATCAGAAGTGCACCGCCCCTTCCCATGAAGGTGTGCGCGGCAGCGGCAAGCGGCTTATCGGTATCGGCCAAACCGGGCAGGGTACCAATGCTCACCACCAGTATGCATATGTAAATAGTGGCAATACAGGCAGTGGCTATCAGCAGGGCAAAGGGCAGGTTTCGTCCGGGGTTTTTTACCTCACCGGAATTGACAAGTACCGACTCAAAGCCGCCAAAGGCAAAGATCCAAAGAAGCACTGTAGAAGATAGCTGTCCGAATGAAGGGGCATTTTCCCAATGAAAATTATCAGATTTCACCGAAAAGAAACCGACCAAAATGAAGGTAAGTAAGGGTAATAGCTTTCCAATAGTGAGGATATTATTGGTCCGGGTGGTATTCCGGATGCCTATATGGTTTACCCATGCAAGTGAGAGGGTGATGATGGAAATGCCTGCCGCACGGGGTAAGGGCCTTGTAAACCATTCGGAAAAAACACCGAGATAGGTAATGAGCAGGTTAATGAGGGCCGCATAGGTAATAAACCGCGTAATCAGTAAAAGCCATCCGGTAAGAAAGGCCGGCAACGGCCCGAAGGAATGCAGTGCATACAGATAGGGCCCACCCGTATCCTGAAAACGGCTGCTTACCTCCGCAAAGCAAAGCACAATAATAAAAACCGCAAACATGCACAGCAGGATGGCAGGTATGCTGTAGGTTCCCGCCATTTGGTAAACCCGGGATGGAAGTCCGAAAATGCCGGCACCCACCACCCCGTTTATAAAAAGCAATACCATTTCCCAACGGCCAATACTCCTGTTCAACATAGGCGGTTAAGGTAGTCAATAAACAATTCGGTAAATCTGTTTTTTTGATACCCTATTTTTCCAAATCTTTGCTTCTCAAAAAACAATAAAAGCCATTATGAACTTTCCGGAAAACCTGAGATACACCAAGGACCACGAGTGGATTAGCCTTGAAGGTAATGTTGCAACCGTGGGCATAACCGATTTTGCGCAAAGCGAACTGGGAGACATTGTATATGTAGATGTAAGCACTGTGGGTGAGCAACTTGAAGCCAATGCGGTTTTTGGTACGGTAGAAGCCGTAAAAACCGTCAGTGATCTGTTTTTGCCGGTTTCAGGAAAAATCATTGAATTTAATGAGGCGCTCAACAATGCACCAGAGGTGGTAAATTCCGATCCCTATGGCGCCGGTTGGATGGTAAAAATGGAAGTTGCTGATCCTGCTGAAGTAGAGGCGCTGATGGATGCAGCTGCATACACGGATCTGGTTTCCTAATTGTTAAATCAAAGCTTTGGAAGAAAAAAAGCAACTCACATCCAAAGAGGTGACTGCAGCACCGCGGCCGGTCCAATGGTTGCGCGGCGCTATTGCTGTTTGTATTCTTCTCCTCATGGGAAGCATCCTTCTCAATTTCCACTTTTGGAGTAAAGGTGCTGAGGCAAGGATGGAAATAAAGGCACTGGAAAATAAATATGACAGCCTGCTGCAGGTAGTTGGTTCTCCTGAAGGCGGGCAGTAGTTATTTTTTACATCATGAATAAGGCTATGGCGATCAGGCTTTCACCAAAAACCCGGAAAAGTATCGCTGTAGCCTATTTTTTGTTCACCACCATTGTTTTGTTGTGGCCGGGAAATACCCTTCCCAAAACCAAACTCATAACCATACCCTTTTTTGATAAAATAGTCCATATCGTCTTGTTTGCCATCCTTTCGTGGCTTGCACTCAATGCATTTGGTTCTGCCCGAAAGTTTTGGAATACAAAAATTTTTTCGGCCATTTGCCTGTACGGAATACTCATTGAGTTCGTTCAGCTTTACCTCATCCCTTTTCGCAGTTTTGAAATTGTCGATATCGTGGCGGATACCATTGGTGCTATAATTGGTTTGTTGATTGTACGACGTTTCAAAAAAAGAGAAACGACTTCAATAACATGACATCACCTCACATAAAGACTCCTTTTCGGTAA
Source organism: Chitinophagaceae bacterium (assembly GCA_025455245.1). GTDB lineage: Bacteria > Bacteroidota > Bacteroidia > Chitinophagales > Chitinophagaceae > Phnomibacter. Next base: position 1,667 of record JALOMX010000297.1, on the reverse strand, counting down.
TGTGTGTCGGCCCGGCAAATAAGGGATCTTTCAGATCCAGATCTTTAAATCAAGCTTTACTGAAACTTTAGTGTAATGGAATCTGGGTTATGCATCTCCGGATTCGGCTCCTTCCAAATTACACCTTTTAAAATACCATCTCCCATTTTGGGGGATGATAAAGGATTCACTTATAACCTGTTTGGGTTCGTCAACTTTCCCTTCAATGGGATTTAATGGTAAAATTGCCACTCTAATAATCCAAATGGATAATATTTAAACCCAAATTGGTCGATTATTTTTACGCGAAGCACTTCGGAACATCCCTTTCGCTGAATATCCATCTTGTTTCAGGCTTATAGTTAAGTGCATCAAACAGACAATCAACGGTTCATTTTTCATTCAATACAACCATGTTGAACCAACTAAACGCATTGAAAGCAGTGGTCTTACGTTACACCCTGCACCTAATCACCCTTGCTTTCGGGCTATTTGTATCTGCCTGCATGAACCTTCATGCCCAGGTACCTCAGGTATTAAAGGATATTAATGGTTCGGTTACCCTTTCATCACAATCAATCAGTGGGTACAGTTTTGTTACCATGAATGGGATAGCCTATTTCGTGGCCGATGATGGGATCAACGGTTTGGAATTATGGAAAACGGATGGGACCGAAGCAGGGACTGTATTGGTAAAGGATATTAACCCGGGTGTTACAGCCTCAAGTCCCACCAACCTGACGGTTGTTGGAAACACATTATTTTTTGTGGCAACAACGGCAGCCAACGGGCAGGAGTTGTGGAAGACCGATGGCACCGAAGCAGGTACCGTATTGGTAAAAGATATCGTATCCGGCACTTCCGGGTCGGCGCCTGCAAACCTGCTGGAAATGAATGGTACCTTGTTTTTTTCTGCATCCACTTCGGGCCTGGGAAGGGAATTGTGGAAAAGTGATGGAACGGATGCAGGTACAGTCGTGGTAAAGGATATATCAGCCGGTACAGGTTCGTCCTCACCATCCAACCTATCCAATCTGGGCGGAACGCTTATGTTTTCAGCAACTACCAGTGCCAATGGAATTGAACTCTGGAAAAGCGACGGCACCAATGCCGGAACAGTTTTAGTTAAGGATATAAACCCCGGAACGGCAAGTTCAAGCCCTTCTACTTTTTTTGTTGCTGGCAATCTTATTTTTTTTCGGGCAAACGATGGCGTAGCAGGTGTTGAAATATGGAGGTCGGACGGAACAGAAGCAGGAACTTTTTTGACAAAGGATATCAGGCCGGGGCAAGACGGAATAACCACGAGTTTGCATACCCCGGTTGGCTCCTTGTTTTATTTTGTTTATTCCGATGGGGTTAATCAGCGTATTTGGCGAACCGATGGAACAGAAGCCGGTACTTTTTCCCTTGATGATAATTTATATTCTCCCGGCAGCCTGTTAGCTTTTAACGGCGAATTATATTTCAGCGCAGGGAATTCGACCAATGGTTCCGAACTTTGGAAAACCAATGGCACAACCTCCGGTACCGTTTTGGTAAAGGATATTGCGCCCGGATTAAACAGTTCTTCCCCCAATAGTTTAGCCAGCATAAACGGTACCCTGTATTTTTCAGCTTTAACATCGGAAACCGGAAGAGAACTGTGGAAGAGCGATGGAACAGATGGAGGCACCATACTTGTAAAG
>JALOMX010000029.1 GCA_025455245.1 Chitinophagaceae bacterium | reverse complement strand
AAATAAAAACCTCCCTGAATTGGTTGTATTTTATGATCATCCCTTTTCGTGCAAGAGAGGGTTTGGTTCCCATCCATAAAGTGGTATTGGTTTTTACGGAACGAATATTTCGAATAGGAATCTGCCCTTTTAAGAATCCCGATTGGTAGGTCAGGGTATCGTTTCTAATGAAATACCTGGTACTAATTAAAATCCATACCAGCATTATAACCGGTATAGCAAGGGCAAGCAGACTCAAAGGGGTAATCATACCATGCTGATTTATAAAATAAAAAATCACAGATATGCCTATTCCTGAAGTAGCAACTGCTAACCAAAAAGGAGAACCAATTTTAGCCTTATAAACTTTATCCATCGCTGATTTCTTATGTTAGGATTTTTTTTAAGTTTTAATAGGATACAGGATGTGAAATTATTAACAGGTATGACAGGGAATTACAACCATTTGTTAAATAAAAAGAAGTGATAATAGTTAACGCATACGTTTTCTGTTACTCCTGTAATCCTCAATGGCCTCCCTGGTAGTGTACCAGTTTTTCCCTTCTTTATATGCGTCAATCTTACCCCGTCGGGCCAAAAGCCCAATATATTCTTCATTGTAAGGAATATCCTCTTCCATGGCAATATGGCTAATGGGTTTGTAATCTTCTGCTGTTCCTTCAAGGTTGGAAAGGTAAATGTCGAGGCTTCTTTCGCAGGCCTGCAGCATCATAAGGGCAAGTGCGTCAATATGGCCTTCGTTGGCTTTATTCAAAGCTTCGTAATATTTTATCCTGTCTTGTTTTAAAATGACAGCAGGTGGGTAGCCTTGTGCCATCAGCATAAGGTTATAGCACAGCCTTACGGTTCGTCCGTTACCGTCAATAAAAGGATGGATGTAAACAAACCGGTGGTGAAAAGCAGTTGCGAGCAAAAGGGGATGCAAACCAGGCGGATTGGACAGGGTCCATTCCACCAGTTCAGCCATCATATCAGGAACCTTTAGCGGATTGGGTGGCACAAAATTGGCTCCTGTAATCCTAACGCCAACCGGTCGGTACCTGCCTGCCCATTCTTTTTCAATTTTCTGAAGTACCATGGCATGTAAATCCATGATTATGCGCTCGCTTAATAATGTCCCTGGTTGAGCCAGTGCAACCACCTTTTCAATTGCTTCATAATGATTTACGGCTTCAAGGTGTTCCCTGAAACTCTTTCCTTTTACGGTTATGCCATCTTCAATGACGGCCCTTGTTTCAGGTAGTGTCAGGGTATTTCCTTCTATCCCGTTTGAATGGTAAGTCCATTCAATGGCTAAGGTATTGCGTAATTTTTCTACGGCTATGGAAGGTAATGGGCGCAGGGTATCAAGCCGCTTTTTTTTACTATCAATTCTTTTAAGCGGCAATGCGTCCTGTTCAATTATTTCAATATGTTTTTTCCAATCCACCCCACAAAGTTACTTTATTATCGGTAAGTTTAAAAAATATATTTTCCGATATTAAGGTTTGGGTTCAACCTTTCTTGGATGCAGCCGAATATTGCAGCAACTTTGCCGTGATTATGAAATGTACATATTTGTTAGCGGCCTTAATGGCTTTGGTTGTATGGGGATGTAATACCAATAATGTTACGCAGGATAATTCCCTGAAGAAATACTTTGATGATGCTGATGTTACAGGAACTTTCGGGATTTTTGATAATGCGCAGGGGCAGTTTACGGTTTACAACCTGCCACGTTTTCGGGACAGTGCCTATTTGCCTGCATCTACATTTAAAATCATTAATTCAATGGCGGCATTGGGAACGGGGGTGTACCCTGGGATAAAATAGTCCGGACCGGACCCGGCGGCGATACCATGCACGCCTGGAATAAGGATATGGATATGCGCGAGGCCTTTAAAGTGAGCAATGTTCCATTTTACCGCGAAATGGCAAGACGAATCGGGAAAGATACCATGCAAATGCTGATCGATAGCCTTGGGTATGGTCGTCGGTATGACACCTTTCGTATAAAAGACAATATTGATACATTCTGGCTTGATAATACCCTGAAAGTTACTGCCGACGAGCAACTTGGGCTTGTAAAAAAGCTTTATTTCAGACAATTACCTTTTCAAAACAGGGAGCAGGAAATAGTCCGCAGCATGATGATACAGGAAAGCAATGATAAATATATTCTTGCATTCAAAACAGGGTGGGGCACAACTGATAAGGGTACTCAACTTGGGTGGGTAGTTGGTTGGATAGAAGAAAACAAGCATGTATATCCTTTTGCATTGAATCTGGAAAGTGAGGATGCAAATATTGATATGGTAAGGGTGCGGATGGAAATTTTAAGATCGATTTTGAAGCAATTGGGCTTTTTTGAAGGGAGAAAATAATGCCGGTCATTTTTGAACATACTGAATGGTTCGTTCTGTTTCTGTTGCTTTTGCCCGTCATTTCTATATGGTATTGGTGGGAGTGGCGCAAAAAAGGAATTTTAAAAAAAATGGTGAATCAGCCAAGGCTTTTAAAAACCCTTATCTCCAATTACAGGCCACTGTTTGAAAAATTCAGGCTGGTATTTTTTTGCCTCGCCATAACCGGTTTAATTATTGCTATCATGCAACCCGGTTTAGTTGATGAAAAAGCCAATGTTCCGGTGGAAGGTGTACAGGTATTAATTGCACTTGATGTAAGCAACAGCATGCTGGCAACCGATATTGCTCCTAACCGCCTTGAAAAAGCAAGGATGTTTGCAATCCGTTTTGCTGAAAAGTTCAGTGGAAGCCGGATTGGGTTACTTGCATTTGCCGGTGAAGCGAGGTTACAAATGCCCCCTACCACGGATCTGACAGCCATAAAACAGGCGCTGCAAACGGTAGGTCCGGCAAGTGTACCCTTGCAGGGAACCAATCTTGAAGCGGCTCTGACGGAGGGCTATAATACCCTTGCAAGTGATGCCCTGAAGCAAAAATCAATCATCCTTATTACTGATGGTGAAGAATTGGATGGTAATGCCCGCGAGGTTGCCCGGAATTTAGGCAGGTCGGGTTTGGTGATAAATGTGCTAAGTGTAGGTACAGAGGAAGGCGGATTACTTTCAGACCCCGAAACCGGCCTTCCCATTCTTGATGAAAATGAACAACAGGTTGTAAGTATTCCTAATAATCAATTGATATCAGGTCTTGCTGAAATGACCGGTGGGGTTTCACTTCGCCTTGAAAATACAGATGCGGCATTGGAGGCAATTAGCCTACGGCTTCAAAAACTTGAAAAGGATCCAATGCCAAATGGTGATTTGATAAATTATTACAGTTTGGTTCCTTGGATATTACTGGCCGTACTTTTATTCCTCACCTTCGAGTGGTGGCAACCGGTTCTATTCAGGAGAAAAATTTCAAAAACCATTACCACCGTTATGGCGGTTGTTTATTCGATCGGCGGGTTCGGTCAAAATGCTGATCAATATCTGAAAAACGGCCTTGACGCCTATAAAAAAGGAGACTATCAGACGGCGCTCGGCATCTTTAACCGGGTACTTGAACTTGATCCTGCCAATAAGGAAGGGTTATTTTACAGGGGACTTTCGCAGTATAAACTGAAAAACTTTGCAGACGCCTTCAATGAGTTCAATAAATCTGGACAAATAACCGAAGATCCGAAAGTTAAGTCAGCTGCCTTTAACAATGCAGGACTTTCGCTGATAGAGCAAAAACAATTGGAACAGGCCGTTGATTTATTAAAGAAAGCATTAAAGGCATATCCTGCCGATGAGGAAATCAGGCGCAACCTTCAGAAGGCAATTCTTGACCTTAAAAAGCAACAGGCCTCTGAAAAAAAGGAAGAAAAGCAACCTGAACCGCCCATGGATAAGGATGATGCAAATCAAAAACTACAGGAGGTTATGGAACAGGAGAGGCAGGCCCGGGAGAAAATGAAACCTAAGCCAACGGGCGTTTCGAACCGGAAAAACTGGTAACCGGCACATTATTTTCTTTGTGACGATCCTTTTCCTGATTGTGGTGTTATTTTGCCGGAAAAACAAACAGAAATTAAACACATGCAATTATACACGCCTTCACTTACTGAATACAAAAGGCTGAAAACCCTTGAGGTCAACATCGGCGGATTGCTTTTAGGTAATGGCCATCCTATTCGGGTGCAAACCATGACCACAACAGATACCATGGATACTATGGCTACCGTTGAGCAAAGCATCCGTTGTATTGAGGCCGGTGCAGAATTGGTGCGCATTACGGCACCAAGCAAAAAGGAAGCCGAGAATCTGCTAAATATCAAAAAAGAGATCAGGGCGCGTGGTTATCAGACCCCTCTTGTTGCCGATATCCATTTTACCCCAAATGCTGCAGAAATTGCTGCCCGAATCGTTGAGAAAGTGAGGGTAAATCCGGGTAATTATGTCGACAAGAAGAAGTTTGAACAAATAGACTATACGGATGCTGAATACGCAGAAGAAATCGAACGTATCAGGGAACGGTTCACTCCCTTAATCCGGATTTGTAAGGAATATGGCACGGCCATGCGAATTGGTACCAATCATGGCAGCCTGAGCGACCGAATTATGAGCCGCTATGGCGATACCCCGATGGGAATGGTGGAAAGTGCTATGGAGTTTTTAAGGATTGCCCGTGATGAAAACTACCATAACATAGTCCTGAGCATGAAGGCAAGTAACCCACAGGTAATGGTTCAGGCATACAGGATGCTCATCATGCAAATGGAAGATGAGTTTAAAGCATGTTATCCGTTGCATCTTGGGGTAACAGAAGCCGGTGATGGGGAGGATGGAAGGATAAAAAGCGCCGTAGGTATCGGTACTTTGCTTGAAGACGGGATCGGCGATACCATTCGGGTAAGCCTTACAGAAGACCCTGAACTGGAAATTCCGGTTTGCCGTGATCTTGTTAAAAGGTATCAGGGCGCTCAGGAAAGCAGTCAGACCTCATCAATGGTTCCCGAAATCCAAACGAATGCTCTTTCTTATTCCCCTTTGTCCTACAAAAGAAGGTCCACCTTCAGCGTAAATAACATAGGGGATAAAAATGTTCCGGTGGTTATAGCCGATTTAAGTAAACTGGAATTTATTACCCCCGAAAACCTAAGATCGGTGGGTTATACCTATGATCCTGTAACTGACAAATGGACCATCAGCGACATGGCGGCCGATTACATTTTTACAGGAAAGGCTGAAATGGATTTTGCCCTCCCCGGTACATTAAAGGTGATTACCTGGCCCGGGCATTGGGCACTTGCAGGCGACAAGGAAAAATATTTCCCGATTTTCGATGGAAAGGGATTTTCCGAAGCGGAAGAAAAGAGCAATCTGATCAATTTTGTCATGATCGATTGCTTCAGCGACGATACACCTATCAATGATTATACCCATCTTGATGCACTGGCAAATGACCCTACAGTTGTAATTTGCCTGAGCAGCACCCTTAAAAATGCGATGCAGGCTATCAGGCGCATGTTTATTGAGTTGCAGACGAGGGAAATAAACAATCCGGTTGTAATGATTACCGACAGCCAATGGCAATCGGCCGATGAGCACCTGATTCATTTTGCAACTGAAACAGGCGCATTGCTATTGGATGGATTCGGGGATGGAATCTGTTTTGGAATGACGATGGAAGCCTACAAAAATGCTTCGGTGGTCAACTCAAGCGGCAGGAACTATCTGAATAATGTATCGCCGGAGCAGTTTATGAACAATACTGCATTTGGCATTTTGCAGGCTACCCGTACCCGGATCAGCAAGACTGAATACATAAGTTGCCCAAGCTGTGGACGGACCCTTTTTGACCTTCAGGAAACAACCAATAAAATCCGAAGCAGGACTCATCACCTCAAGGGGGTTAAGATTGCCATTATGGGTTGCATTGTAAATGGCCCCGGTGAAATGGCGGATGCCGACTTCGGCTATGTTGGCAGTGGGCCGGGAAAAATTACCCTTTACAAAGGAAAAGAAATTGTAAAACGCAATGTGGACAGCGATGTAGCCGTTGATGAGCTGATCAATCTGTTAAAAGAAAACGATGCGTGGATGGAACCTGCGTAAATAAAAATCATCGTCTTTGTTTAATCCGCGTGAAACCCTCAATTTTGCGGCATTCTGAAAAAATAAACAACATCCGGAAACGGATACAGTGACATGGGAATTTTCAATTTTTTTACACAAGAAATAGCGATGGACCTGGGTACTGCCAATACCCTGATCATATACAACGATGAAGTGGTTGTAAACGAACCAAGTATCGTCGCCCTCAATAGAAACAATCCTAAGGAAGTGCTTGCTGTTGGTAAAAAGGCACTTTTAATGCATGAGAAAACGCACGAAAGCATCAGAACCGTAAGGCCGCTGAAAGACGGTGTAATTGCCGACTTTAATGCTGCTGAACTGATGATCCGTGAAATGATAAAACTCATTCATCCCAAGAAGCCTCTTTTTCCGCCAAGCTGGAGAATGATGATATGCATTCCGAGCAGCATAACCGAAGTGGAAAAGCGTGCCGTAAGGGATAGTGCAGAACAGGCGGGCGCCAAGGAAGTGTACCTTATTCACGAACCAATGGCTGCGGCCCTTGGTATTGGTATTGATGTGGAAGAGCCTGTCGGAAACATGATCATCGACATAGGTGGGGGTACAACGGGTATTACCGTAATTGCCCTTGCAGGTATTGTGTGCGATCAGAGCATCAGGATTGCGGGTGATGAATTTACAGCGGACATCATGGAAGCGCTGCGCCGCTACCACAGTCTGCTGATCGGGGAACGTACTGCTGAACAAATCAAGATTCAAATCGGCGCGGCAATGAAAGACCTCGACAATCCGCCGGATGATATTTATGTAAATGGCCGTGACCTTGTTACGGGCATACCCAAGCAGATTACGGTAAGTTATACCGAGATTGCCGAGGCGCTGGATAAAAGTGTTTTTAAAATAGAAGAAGCCATTTTAAAAGCACTTGAAACCACTCCTCCCGAGTTGGCTGCCGATATTTACCGCAGGGGTTTGTACCTTACGGGGGGCGGGGCCTTGCTGCGCGGGCTTGATAAGCGCATCAGCAATAAAATAAAGCTGCCCGTTCATATTGCCGATGATCCGCTGAAAAGTGTGGTAAAAGGAACCGGATTGGCGCTTAAACATTACGACCGGTATCCATTTATCATGCGATAATTAAATAGGGTAGGTGCGCAATATTTTTCTGCTTATACGCCGTTTCTCTGTCCTGTTGCTTTTTTTAGGGCTTCAGATATTGGCTATCAGTATGTTGGTCAATTATAGTAAAAGTCACAGGGCACGCTATTTTGAACTCGCATATGAAGCCACCGGTAAAATCAACAAGCAATACACTTCCGTTACCAGGTATTTTTCTTTAGGGGTAAATAACCGGAACCTTGCGGCCGAAAATGAACGGTTGAACAATTTGCTCAGCGTAAATTTTGCCCAGATCGATACAGGTGTCGTTGCAGAAAAGCTTCCGCTTATTATTGATACTTCAAATCTTACACGCAAATATTTGTGGAGGATGGCAAGGGTTATTAACAACTCTGTAAGCGCCCAAAACAACTATATTACCCTTGAACGGGGAAAACTTCAGGGCATTAAACCTGATATGGCTGTTGTGAGTCCGGTAGGTATCGTTGGGATTGTAACCGATGTAAGCGACAATATGTCGATTGTAATGAGCCTTTTACACCGGAAAAGCAATACAAGTGTGGCGCATGCCAAAACGGGAATAACAGGTATCCTTGAGTGGAATGGGTACAATCCTGAACGATTGCAGTTGAAAGGTATTCCCAAGAGTACACAATTGCAAAAAGGCGATACGATCGTCACCAGTAATCTTTCGCTTAATTTCCCTGCGGGGATGGTGGTGGGCACCATCGTTTCATTTGAACCCGATGATGAAGGAAACAATTACAAAATAAACATCAGGCCGGGAGCCAATTTCTTCTCGCTTGAATATGTTTATATTATTGAAAATCTTTTTTTAAAAGAACAGCGGGAATTGGAACAACGGGTAAAAAAATAGCCGCAGGCTAATCTGAATACAACATGAGCGACCCTTTGAAATATTTTTTCAGGTTTATTCTTTTTTTGTTCGTTCAGGCAATGGTGCTGAACCATATTCCACCATTGCACAGGTTTGTTACCCCATATTTATATTTTCTTTTTCTTATCTGGATGCCCTTCAGCACAGGAAGGGTAGCTTTGCTTATTACAGGCTTCCTGCTCGGTATTACACTCGATGTATTTACCAAAACACCCGGATTGCATGCATCTGCAACGCTTTTGGTTGCCTACCTGCGGCCTTTCCTCATCAACCTGATGGTGCCTAAAGATACCCGGGAACTTGCCGTTGGCAGCCCTTCTATACAAACCATGGGTACCGCATCCTACATTCTTTTTATTTCACTGCTCACCCTTTTCCATCACGGGTGGCTTGTTTTTCTGGAATGGATGACTTTTGGTAGTTTCCTCTTTTTCCTCGGAAAGGTTTTCTTTTCTGCCATTATTTCGCTTCTGCTCATTCTGATAACAGAACTCATTTTCCGGCCTGTCAGGAAAATAAAGAGGCGTTAGACTTATTCAGTTTTGTTAAGAAATGCTTTTGTTGCAGAAAAGAATATAAACTTATTTGCAGTCTGCTTTTTTCGGGTCAATTTTGGGTTGGTTTTTTCCAATACTTTTTCGGTGATACAGGGATTTTATGAGTGATTACAATGCCATCAGGAGCAGGATTATACAAGTAGCATTTACGGCAGCATTTATTATAATTATTGCGCAATTATTTAATCTTCAGATACTGAGCAGTAAATATGCCCGAATGGCTGATGATCAGGCTATTTACAGGAAAGTGGTTTATCCAAGCCGTGGCCTTGTTTACGACAGGGATGGCAAAATTATTCTTGATAACACAACCCTTTTTGACCTTGTGGTCATTCCTTCTCAATTAAAGGGCGTTGATACCCAACTGATTTGCAGGGTTCTGAACATTGATACCACCGAGTTCAGGAAAAGGGTGGTAAATGCCATTGTAAAAAACGGAAGGTATCAGCCGTCTGTATTCCAGGGATTGCTTGACGATTCTTTATATGCCCGCCTTCAGGAAAGGTTGTACACCATTCAGCCGGGTTTCGATCTTGTGGAAAGGCCTATCAGAAAATACCCTTATAGTGGCGCCGCACACGTTTTCGGTTATCTTGGAGAAGTGGATCCTAAATTTCTGGAAACCCATGCCAATGAGGGTTATCGTATGGGGGATTATACCGGCATGACTGGTATCGAAAGATCTTATGAGAAAGCACTTATGGGGCAAAGGGGTATCCAATTCTGGCTCCGTGATAAAATGAACCGGCCTACCCAACGGTATGAAGGCGGTAAGTTTGATACAGCCATGGTTGCCGGAAACACGCTCTATTCGTCTATTGATATTGATCTTCAGGTGTTTGGTGAACTGCTTATGCAGGGCAAAGTAGGAAGCATGGTGGCTATTGATCCGCAAACAGGCGGAATCATAGCCATGGTGAATGCCCCGTCATACGATCCAAATCTCCTGACAGGTTCTCAGCGAAGGGCACAGTTTTCCAGGATGTATCAGGATCCGTTAAAACCATTATACAACAGGGCCATCACCGGCGAATATTCGCCGGGGTCAACCTTTAAAACCTTGCAGGCTGTTATTGGTATGCAGGAAGGGGTAATTACAGAAGAAACGGGTTATCCTTGTACGGGCCGTTACAATGGTTGCGGAAACGGAAAGCCGGGTTGCCATGGCGGAGGGCATTCTCCCGACCTGAAAAGTGCCATTGCAGTTAGTTGCAATGCCTATTTTGCCCATGTTTTCAGGCAAATTGTAGATCAGCCAAGGTATGGTGGCGTGGATAGCGGTATTACCGTATGGGGAAAGCACCTTGCAGATTTTGGACTTGGTCACCGGTTGGGGGTGGATATTCCCGGAGAAAGGCCCGGATTGATACCTACTGCAAAGCGATATGTAAAAACCTTTGGGCCCAACTGGAACAGTTGCAATGTGGTTTCGGTATCTATCGGTCAGGGCGAAGTGAACTCCACCATTCTGCAACTTGCCAATGCCATAGCCATGATTGCCAATAAAGGATGGTATTATACCCCGCATGTAATTGACAGTATCGGGGGAGGGGATAAGTGGGGATTGCTCGATCCGTACAAAAAGAAAATTAAGGCTGCCGAAATTCCCGATCACATGTTTGAAGCGGTGCATGAAGGCATGGACGCAGTGGTACAGGGACCTACCGGTACGGCAAGGCGCATGCGTATCGAAGGAATAGTAATGTGTGGTAAAACCGGTACCGTGGAAAACTATTACCGCGGGAAAAAACAGCGCGACCATTCTTTTTTTGCGGCATTTGCCCCAAGGGATAACCCCAAAATCGCCATTGCCTGTATTGTGGAGAATGCCGGTTTTGGCGGAACGGTTGCTGCTCCTATTGTTAGCCTGATGATTGAAAAATATCTGCATGATTCCATCAGTAAGGTCAGGCAGCCCTGGATCGAAAGGTATAGTTCTATGACCATAATCCCTGCAAGGTTGCAGGCTGAAATTAACAAAATGGACAGCCTGAAAAGGGTAAAGGAACTACAGAGGATCAAGGGTAATGAGATAAAGCAATCGAACAAGCCTGTTGAGCAACTTCAGACAAAAGTGAAAAATGAAAACAGGGGAAGACCGTTTCCTGCAAAAAGGAATGAGCCCGGTGAACCGCTTGCTGCATTATTACCCGAAAGTTTCAGGAATCCGGGTTATTCATTCTTTGATTATTTACGGTACAGAACCGATTGAACAATATGGCAACAAACCAACCTCCTATCATAAAAAAAGGCATTAACTGGGCAATCATCTGGTTGTATCTCGCCCTTGTGTTGGTAGGCCTGCTCAACATCTTTCAGGTAGAATATCGCCCCGAAATGAACCTGGTGGATAGCTGGACCGGATTGGAAACCAACTATAGCAAACAGCTTTTTTTCTTTAGTATTTGCCTTGTTATTGCCATCTTTATTTTAATAACCGACAGCAAGTTTTTTTCTGCCACAGCTAACCTTTTGTATGCCCTGGGAATCCTATTACTGCTTGCAACTTTTGTAATAGGCAAAAATGTGGCAGGTTCGAGAAGCTGGATACCATTAGGTTTTATGAACCTTCAACCGGCTGAAACCTGTAAAATCTTTGTTTCCCTTGCGCTTGCCAAATATCTGGGGCAGTTAGAGACCGACTTCTCAAAGCCCCGAAGCCAAATGATAGCATTGGCCATAGCCCTTACCCCCGCCGTTTTTTCTATTCTTCAAAATGAAACCGGTTTGGCCCTGGTTTACTTTGCTTTTTTTATTCCTTTATACCGCGAGGGATTGCCTGCAGCTTACCTGGTTTCGGGAATCTCTTTTGCCGTTTTAATGGTGGCTGCCATCCTGATGGAAGAAAGAGGATTTACCATTGCCGTCAGCATTGTTGCAGCCATTGCCCTGTTTTTGTTAAGGCCCAAAATTAGAAGAAGGAAAAGCATTCTGTTGCTCGTTGCGGCCATATGGTTTTTTAGCATAGCCCTTCAGCGTTTTGGGGTTCCATATGTATTTGAAGATATGTTTCAACCCTATCAGACAGAAAGGATCATGAGCATGTTCGGAAAAGATTATGTACCCAAAGATTCTGCCAAAATTGAGGCTTTCATGAGGGCGAAAGAAATGCAGGGAAAAGTAAAGGAGGGAGAAAAACAGGAGAATTACAACGTGAAGCAAAGCAAAATTGCCATAGGGTCGGGGGGCTTTGCAGGAAAAGGATTTTTGAAAGGTGCAGTTACGCAGGGGCAATTTGTACCTGAACAAAACACAGATTTTATTTTTACGGCCATTGGTGAAACATTTGGTTTCTGGGGTGCATCACTCGTTACACTTTTATATTTTTCACTTTTGATGGTCATTATAAATGTGGCAGAAAGGCAACGAAGTATTTTTAGCAGGGTGTATGCATACTGCACTGCTTCCGTTATTTTCTTTCATGTGGTGGTAAATATTATGATGACCATGGGCCTCGCTCCTATTATTGGAATACCCCTTCCCCTGATTAGCTATGGCGGTTCATCATTAATGACGTTTACCATCCTGATTTTTATTCTGTTACGACTCGATGCTGACCGTCAGGTAATTATCCGATAAATCATTTTTATGAAGATCATTCCGCTATCCGAGGGGACGTTTACCATTGGCATGGATAAGGTTTTTGTTCCGTATGAAAACAATGATTCGTTGCATGCCCGCGCAAAAGGAAGTATCCTCGTTGAAGTGCAGCCATTTTGTGTGGTAACCCAAACCGATGTTATCCTATTGGATGCAGGTCTGGGCTTTTCGGCAGGCGGAGAACTGCAAATCATTAAAAACCTGAAAGAAAATGGTATAGACCCTGCACAGGTTACCAAAGTGCTGATGAGTCATTTGCACAAAGACCATGCCGGCGGTGTGAGTTGCAGGGATAAATATGGTGAATTTGACAGGGCATTTGATAATGCAGCCTATTTTGTACAGCGCCGCGAATTTGAGTATGCCATGGATACCGGCTTCCCCTCATTTTTTCCTGATGAGCTTTCGTTTTTTGAGCATGATTCCAACGTTTTCTGGCTTGACGATGATAAAGGAACAATAGATAATTACATACGGTACGAAATGCACGGAGGTCATAGCCCTTTTCATCAGTCCTTCTGGATAGAAGAGGAGGGGGAGATCATTTTCTTTGGTGGAGATAATGCACCGCAACTCAATCAAATGAAAAGCAGGTATGCAGCCAAATATGATTATGACGGAAAAAGGGCTATGGAACTTCGCCACGAGTGGTGGGAGGAAGGCCATCATGAGGGCTGGACCTTTCTATTTTATCATGATGTTAAGCATCCCGTACTGAGAACAAAACATGCCGGATAAACCTTTTTAGCAAGGGAAATCAACATATACCTTTTCTGAGTTGTCAAAAAATCAGCCATTGGTTTTACATGATTTGCAATTTAGTTTGGGTGTTGT
>JALOMX010000296.1 GCA_025455245.1 Chitinophagaceae bacterium | reverse complement strand
ATTATATTTTTTTCCAGAAAACCGGCCAACCCGGAAACTGCCGAAATCATTATTAGGGATGAAAATGGCAGATACACGCCGGAATTTACCAAATTGCTGAAGCCATTTTACCTGTATTTATAAGCAAGTATTAAAGGTGTACCCGGTACTTTTGCAGCATGAACTATTTTGAATTATTTGAGTTTCCGGTAGGATTTTCAGTTGATCAGGGGCTTTTGAACAGGCGGTACATTGCACTCCAGAAAAAGTTCCATCCCGACTTTTTCGGGCAGGCTACAGAAGAAGAAAAAGCCGAGGCACTCGAACAATCGAGCCTTGTAAACAAAGCCTATAAAACCTTGAAAAGCAAAGACCTGACACTGCAGTATTTTCTGCAGATCAACGGCCTTATTGAAGAGGGCGAACAGTATAAACTGCCACCCGATTTCTTAATGGAAGTAATGGAACTGAATGAATTGAAAATGGACGGGGCCGAAAAAACAGAAATTGAACTGAAAGCAAGGGCTCTTTTTGATGAAATTTTAGAAGAGGTAAAACCCTTGCTGGAAAATTATAATGAAGCAACCGCAACCGAATCTGACCATTTGAAAATCAAGGATTACTACTACAAGAAAAAATATATCGATCGTCTTTTGGCCGAATAAACCTCAGACAATACATTTGCAGCCCAATTCAAAAAAGCCCGGATGGCGGAATTGGTAGACGCGTCAGACTCAAAATCTGGTTTCCGCAAGGAAGTGCAGGTTCGATTCCTGTTCCGGGCACCCATAAAGCGATCGGTTTTTGCCGGTCGCTTTGTTTTTACATTTGCATCAAAATTTTTCAGGATATGCCCATCTTACTTGTTACCGGTGCTACGTCAGGATTTGGAAAGGCCATTGCCCTCAGGTTTGCAAAAGAAGGATACGATATTATTATTACCGGACGCCGGAAGGACCGGCTTGAATCGTTGGCAGCAGATATTCAAAAGCAGTTTGGAAGAAAAGCCTTGCCGCTTTGCTTTGATATCAGAAACCGGGAAGCATGTTTTGAAGCCATTGAAAACCTGCCTGCAGAATGGAAGGATATTGATATCCTGGTAAACAATGCCGGCGGCGCATGGGGCCGTGACCGTTTTGACGCTGCAGATCTCGATGATTGGGAAACCATGCTCGATACCAATGTGAAAGGACTGATGTACATGACCAAAGCAGTAATACCGGGCATGATTGAAAAGAAGAAGGGACATATCATAAATATGGGCTCCATTGCCGGAAGCGAAGTGTATGAATTTGGCAATGGGTACAATGCCGCCAAATTTGCCGTTAATGCTTTCAGTAAATCCATGCGGATCGATCTGCTGCCTTATAACATAAAAGTTACTCATATAGCGCCGGGTGCCGCTGAAACAGAGTTCTCGCTGGTTCGCTTTAAGGGAGATGAGGCCAAAGCCGCAGCCATTTACGCCGGCTATACCCCTATGACCGCTGATGATATTGCCGATATTGTTTATTACACGGCAAGTTTGCCTTCACATGTTTGCATTAATCACCTTGAGGTTACGCCAACAGCGCAGGCAAGCAGCTATTATGTGTTTAAAAATGGATAGTCTAACAGGATAGGTTGGCTCCGAATATCAGTTAATCAACATTCACTCTTTAGGAAACGGCGACCTGAAGACCCAGACCAGGCCGACAAGGGATACGACCGATGAAATCAGGTAAAACAAAAGGCTGATGAAAACGGCCTCGGCTTGCTGCAGGCCAAATTGAGTGGCTCCCCAAAGAAAAACAATTTCCCGTGCACCGAGCCCGCCAATCGTGAAGGGGAAAATTGCCACAATGGAAGACAACAAAAACAGCAACTGAAACTCAAGGAAAAAGTGATTGATGTTTATCGATTGCATTATTCCATAAACACATATCACCTGCAGAAGCTGAACACCGATTCCCATCCATAAGGTGGGATAAAAGCTTCCTGTAAATGAAGGGAACCATTTTTTTACGATGAAATAATACACAACCAGCCCCGGAATTATCAAAACAATGGCCGCCCAACCAAACCAGTTGCTCAAAAAAATGGCCCCAAAACATAATGCGGCCAATATGCCGAGGCCCGCTACGCCACTGATGCGATCAAGCAAAACCGCTGCTGTAATCTTTTTTGCTGTAACATCTTCATATCTTTTATTCAAAAGAATAACCTTGTAAGCATCACCACCAATTCCTCCGGGCAAAAAAAGGTTGTAATAAAGACCCAGCCAATTCAGCTTCAGGTTGGTTATCTCGTCAAGCCGGATGCCGATGTCCCTGAAAAAATAATTAAGCCTGAATGAGGACAACACTTTGGAAGCCGTGAAAAATATGGCAGCAAAGAGCAACCAACCCTTATTGCTCACCACCAGCAATCTCCATGTATCGGCCCAGTCAATTTTTTGCCCTACGTACCAGAGGCAAACCCCGGTAACCAACAGCTTGATCAGTAATTTAAGAAAGGACTTCAAGAGAAATTAGGAATAAGTAATTTGTAATTGGTAATTAGTAATTGGTTGAACCAACCCCATACTCTTATACTCCGCAAAAAAATAATCAATACCAAAACGTAACGAAAAACAACTTCACATTTCGTACTTCGTATTTCACATTTACTCCCTCTCCCACACCTTCCTCACATTATAGGTCTTCCTTCCTGTTCCTTCAAAATAATTCCGAATGCTCACTTCGGCCACAATACCCACGGTAAGCAACTGAACACCTCCCAACAGGAATATCATACCGACAATCAGTAATGGACGGCCGCCAATATCATGGCCCATCAGCTTGATGGCCAGCAGATAGAGATTGATTAGAACACCAACAAAGAGCAACAAAAACCCAACTGCCCCGAAAAGGTGCATTGGCCTTTGAATATACTTTCTGAAAAATACCATGGTCAGCAGATCGCTCATAACACGGGTGGTGCGGCCTATGCCATATTTACTTTTTCCAAACCTGCGGGCATGATGTTTAACATCAACCTGTGTAATTCGGGCTCCCTGCAAGGCAGCCAAAACCGGAATAAACCGGTGCAACTCGCCATACAATCCAAGTTCCTGTGCAATTTCCGCACGAAATACTTTAAGGGTACAGCCGTAATCTTTAATGTAAACCCCTGTCCAGCGGCGGATGAGCGCATTGGCAATTTTGCTGGGAATTTTCCGAAGGATCATCCCATCCTGCCGGTTGGCCCGGTTTCCGGCTACCACATCCCAGTCTTCTCCAATCAGCTTTTCAAGCATCATGGGTATGTCTGATGGATCATTTTGCAAATCGCCATCGAGCATGGTAATAAACTGTCCGGTGCAATGGTCAATACCGGCAGACATTGCAGTACTTTGGCCATAGTTTTTTCTGAGTTCGACCAACCGGATACGGTCTGTCAGGTTGGCTTTAATCCTTTCACGGGTGGCATCAGTACTCCCATCATCCACAAAAATCAGCTCATAGTCATACTGCGAAACGGCATTTTGTACCGCCTCTATCATAGGGAGTACATTATCCTCCTCATTCATAACCGGCACCACTACACTCAGGTAGCGCTTATAGGTTTGCTCCATGCTGCAAAAGTAGGGTGTTACCGCTATTGCCTACCACGACTTAAATCCATGATGCAATTGCAACCCTGCAAGTTCGAGGCTTTTGCGCTTTACCTTGCTCAACTCCACACTTTCTACAATGGCATCAGGA
>JALOMX010000028.1 GCA_025455245.1 Chitinophagaceae bacterium | reverse complement strand
GAAGAGGCATAATTGAATATCGGGTTATTGTCAACTTTTACCGGTACAACCTCCTCCTTTTTGAGGCTTGCAAAATCAAAATTTGTTTTGCTACTGTCTATCCCAAAGCCGGTTTTGCCTTTCCGGATAGACCTCATATTACCCGTCAATCCGGGATCTGAAAACATTTCGGAAGAACCCAACAGGCTATCAGCCTGCCATTTCAGTTTGATGTTGATGGTAATCCCCGGACTGCGGGTTGCCATCAGCAAAATACTATCTTTCGAGTTACTTGCTTCAAATGGCTGACGGATATTAAAGGGCCGGGCATCTCTTGCAAGCAAAAGGTAGCCCTTTATTCCATCCTTTGCAAAGTAGAGATACATGGTAGCCGAGGCTCCCATTATTTTTCCTGACAAGGGAAGGTACCTGTCTGCCTTATTATCCTTTTGCGCAATAGCCTTATGAACAGTAAACAAAAATGCAGTTATTGCAATGACTCTTAGCATGGTTTTCATTATTATTCAGGAAACATTCAGGCTGTAAAGTACTACCCATGTTTGTAAAATAAAAATCAACACACAGGAAAGGATAAATGAGTGTTTAATTGGTATGCTAATGGTACTTGTTATTTAAAAGCATTCAAACCTATTTATTCCGGATTTGTTTAATAAAAAAACAAATCACATGGCACTTACAGTTGGCAAAAAAGCCCCTGCCTTTTCCGGGGTAGATCAAAATGGCAATTCAATAGCTCTCAAAGATTTTAAAGGGAAAAAAGTAGTCCTTTATTTTTACCCAAAGGATGATACACCGGGCTGTACGGCCCAAGCCTGCAACCTGCGCGACAACCACAGCGAATTGCTGAAAAAAGGATTTGTGGTCATTGGGGTAAGCGTTGACAGCGTGAAGAAGCACAAAAAGTTTGAAGAAAAATATGATCTTCCATTTTGGCTTGTGGCCGATGAGGACAAAAAGATCGTGGAGGCTTACAGGGTATGGGGAGAAAAGAAATTTATGGGCAAAACCTATATGGGCACAACCCGTACTACTTTCCTGATAGATGAAGATGGAAAAATAAAATCCATCATAGAAAAGCCGGACACCAAAAACCACGCCGCCGAAGTGCTTGAAGCATGGGCAAACGCCTGATGAATGGGTTGGCTAATCAGGTTATATTTGTTGATAAATGATTTTGCCAGCCTATATCCGGTTAAAAGAAAATTCCTGGCTTGCATGGTTGGCCGCAAAAAAAATGCGCGCCAATCATGTAGCCCTTGTTGTCGGACGTACTATTCACTTGTTCAATATTTCGCAGGAAGAATTCAAATCTTCACCAAGGCTGATAAGGCACGAATTGAAACATGTGGAGCAATACAAACGTTACGGGCTGTTTAGGTTCTTATGGCTGTACGGTTGGTATAGTCTTCGTTATGGTTATTACCGCAATCCGCTTGAGGTGGAGGCAAGGGAGGCGGAAAAAGAGGAATAAATGATTGCAAAGCGGAACACTCAACCCGTAACCCGCAACGCGAAACCTCAAACCCGGAACCTTAAACAATAAACAACAAATACAAAACAACAAAAAATCAAACCACCCAACTCACCTCTCCAAACTCAAAAGCCCATTCATTATTTTCACCGGCAATCAATTGCCCTTGTTCGTTTACACTTTTCACCAGGCAGGGAATCACGGCACTGTCCTTTTTGATGCGGCAGATTTTGTCTTTGCCATAGAGGTTTTCATTGTAATCTTCAAGTATCCGGGTCCAGCCGCCTTCCATCAGTTGTTTCCAACGGTTGTCTAAAAATTGGCAGATGCTGCGGGCCTCATCGGCACAGCGATGTCTTTTCCGCGAAATCATAAAAATGGAAACGGGATTGGGCAGGTGTCCGGGAAAACTGTGTTGGTTCATATTAATTCCGATTCCTACCACGGCGTGGGTCCACCTTCCGCCTTTTTGCAGGTTTTCAATCAGCATGCCGCCTGCCTTTCTGTCATCATGGTAAAGATCGTTGGGCCATTTGGTTTTCCAGTCGCCGGGATGAATTGACTGAAGCCAGTCCAATACGCCTAAAGCCATGGTAGCCACCAGCCTGAAACGTTGACTGGATGCCAGTTTCGTAGTATCAAGCACCACACTCAGGGCGATATTCTGACCCGCGGCCGACCACCAGGTTTTCCCCCGCTGTCCCCTTCCCGCCACCTGCGCATGGGCAAAAAAGGCATCGCCCGGACGCGCCTTTCCTGCATGAATCTGCTGCATGGCATACAAATTGGTACTGTCAATACTATCTAATTCTTCAAATCGGCTGCCAATGCATGGTTCCATACAGCGAATAATGACTAATTTAGCCGCGAAGATAATTGGAAGCCGTTGCCACAGGCGCGGTGGACTGTAAACGAATCTAAAAAAGTAAAAAAGTATTGAATTTGACTCCGTTGCAAGTAACCTCCAAAAGCAGGAATACTGCAGTTTCAAGGCTCACAAAACAGTCGCGCTTGTTTAAAACGGCCATCAGCGCCATCCTTGAAAAAAAAGGTGAACATGTAGTATCGCTTGACATGAGGAAGATACCCGAAGCTGTGGCCGACTTTTTTATTATTTGCGAGGCCTCCAATCCCATTCAGGTGAAAGCCATCGGCGATTTTGTACAGGACGAAATAAAACGGGTTTGCGGTGAAATACCTCACCGGCATGAAGGATATCAGAATGCCAAGTGGGTTTTGGTAGATTATATCAACCTTGTCATCCACATTATGCAGCCTGAGCCAAGAAAATTTTATCAGCTCGAAGAAATGTGGAGCGATGCGCCCCTCACAGAACATAGAGACTTTTGATGACTCAAAGGGCCAATTTTGCCGTTTATACGGTCTTTTTGGCCACAGAATTGTTAAAGCGCTTTAAGATCAAAAACAAAAAAGGCAGATTGCATTTTATTTAAACATAATCAGTGAAGAAAGCATAATATGTTACCGGAAGAAAAGCAACAGCAAGACAATCAGCAAAACCGAAATAATCCTTTTCAACGCCCCGGAGGAGGTGATGGCAAGCCACGCCCTCCCCGATTTAATATTTATTGGATTTATGCCATCATAGCCATTTTATTGCTGGGAACATCCTACCTCCGGCAGGGCAGCGATGCCTTAAAGACCACTAAAAAGGCATTTCTCGAAGAAATGTATGCCAATGGCGATGTAAAGAATATTGTAGAGATCAGAAACAAACTTTTGGTTAGGGTGTACATTAAGCCCGAAAGCCTTAAAAAGCCCTACTACACCGATAAGTTTAAATCGGTTGCAGCCCGGCAAAATGAAGCAGGTCCGCATTTTGAGTTTAAGGTTACCGATTGGAATAGCTGGAATACGGAATTAAAAGAATTCCAGCAGTCAAAACAGTTGCCCACCCTCAATTCAGATGCCGAAGATGAGGCGGAATGGCTTGGCCCTGTGGTAAACACATTGGTTACCATTGGTTTATTTATCCTGCTTTTTGTGGTAATGATGCGCAAGATGGGCGGCGGCGCAGGTGCCGGTGGCCCGGGTGGCATTTTTAATATCGGAAAAAGCAAGGCTACCCTTTTCGATAAAGACCTGAAGGTAAATGTTACGTTCAGCGATGTAGCCGGCCTCGATGAAGCCAAAGTAGAAGTAATGGAAATTGTGGATTTTTTGAAAAATCCAAAGAAATACACAGCTCTTGGAGGCAAGATTCCCAAAGGCGCCTTATTGGTAGGTCCTCCGGGTACGGGAAAAACCTTGCTGGCAAAAGCCATGGCCGGAGAAGCTAAGGTTCCTTTCTTTAGCCTCAGTGGTTCCGACTTTGTGGAAATGTTTGTTGGTGTGGGCGCAAGCCGTGTACGTGACTTGTTTAAACAGGCCCGGGAAAAAGCCCCCTGTATCATTTTTATTGATGAAATTGATGCCATCGGCCGCGCCCGTGGGCGCAACGCCATGATGAGCAACGATGAAAGGGAAAATACACTCAATCAGTTACTCGTGGAAATGGATGGTTTCGGCGGCGACACAGGCATCATCATTCTTGCTGCCACCAACCGCCCCGATGTGCTTGACAGTGCTCTTCTGCGTCCCGGTCGTTTTGATCGGCAGATCACCATTGACCGTCCCGATGTGGTTGGCCGCGAACAGATCTTTAAAGTTCACCTGAAACCCATTAAGGTTTCTCAAAGTCTTGACATCCACAAACTTGCAGAACAAACACCCGGTTTTGCAGGCGCCGATATTGCCAATGTGTGCAATGAAGCTGCCCTGATTGCTGCCCGTAAAAACAAGGACGGGGTAGAAATGGAAGATTTTCAGGATGCCATTGATCGTGTGATCGGTGGTCTTGAAAAGAAAAATAAAATAATCAGCCCCGAAGAAAAAGAGATCATTGCATACCATGAAGCAGGCCACGCCATTTGCGGATGGTTTCTTGAACACGCATATCCTTTGCTTAAGGTTACCATTGTGCCCCGCGGCACGGCTGCACTCGGATATGCGCAGTACACTCCCAAAGAACAGTACCTGTACAATACCGATCAATTGAATGATCAGATATGTATGACGCTTGGCGGAAGGGCTGCCGAACAAATATTCTTCGGGAAAATAAGCACCGGTGCAAGCAATGATTTGCAGCAGGTTACCCGTACAGCATACAGCATGGTTACGGTTTATGGTATGAACCCCAAGGTGGGCAATATCAGCTTTTACGATCCCACACAAGATCAGACATTTACCAAACCTTATAGCGAAGAAACGGGAAAACTCATTGATGAAGAAGTTCGTACCATCATCAGCCTTGCATACAAGCGCACCCTTGCATTGCTGACCGAACGAAAGACTGAACTGGAAAAACTGGCAAAAGCACTGCTCGAAAGGGAAGTATTGTTCCAGAGTGATGTGGAGGCCCTGATTGGAAAAAGGCCGTTTGAGGAGAAAAAACCGGTACATGTAGTGGATGATGCGCCCGATGAACACCATGCCAAAAAAGCGGAAGAAGTGGGAAATGTGCACGAGTTAACCCCGCAAATTTCAACACAGCCTGATTCTTCAGACAGTAGTGTAATTTCAGAAAACGGGCAGGACAAGCAGCATGATCCCATCAACGATCTATTGAATCAGCCACCTCAATATTCCAAATAACTATGTCGGACGGAAGTAAGGAAATCATTTTGCAAAAAATCCGGAAAGCGTTGTCCACCCCGGTGGCCCAACCTTTTCCGGAGATTCCTTCCGGACAAGACCTTTATATTTCATCCGGCAACGATCTTGCCATTGGATTTGCGGAACAGTTTGTTTCGTTGCAAGGAAAATTTTCCTGGTGTCAAAACCGGCATGAATGTAAAATTCAGATCATACATCTGATCCAATCGAGAGGCTGGAAAAAGTTGTATTGCGCGGATAGCGAACTGCGCAGTTTTCTCAACCTTGAATGGACGGATGACCTCGCAGGATGTGACGCTGCCATTACAACCTGTGAAGCTTTGGTGGCGCGTACAGGCTCCATCGTTTTAAGTTCTGCACAAACTCAGGGACGCACGGCCAGTGTGTATGCACCCATCCATATCTGTATTGCATTTTCCAATCAACTGGTCCCCGATATAGCACATGCTATAGACTACGTAAATGATAAATACCAGGGTCAGGTTCCTTCCTTGCTGACCTTTGCAAGCGGACCAAGCCGAACCGCAGATATTGAAAAAACATTGGTAACCGGCGTACATGGCCCTAAGGAAGTGTTTTGCTTTCTGCTGGAGGAATAATATATAAATTTTAAAAATTACTTACAGCCGGCCCTGTACTTTTTTGCGTATTTTGCACCCTGCCAAATACATCAAAATCATGCCAAACAGGGAATATAACTTATTTGTTTACGGATCACTTCGTCAGGGATTTAACCATACCGCTTACGAATATATCAAGCAATATTTTTCCTTGCTTGGCCGCGGAAGGGCACAGGGCATTTTATATGATCTTGGCCCTTACCCTGCAGCTGTTCCCTCCGAAGAACATTTGCAAATAGCCGGGGAATTATACCGGATAAATCATGAAGATGAGTTTGAATATGCAATAGCTCAGCTTGACGATTATGAAGGTGTGGATGCAAGTTATGATCAGCCTGCATTATACCGGCGTGATCTTACGTTGGTAAAACTTGACAGCGGAGAAGAACATAATGCCTGGATTTACTGGTACACAGGCGATGTAGAGGGTAAGCCTGTTGTAGAAAGCGGCGATGTGCTTGAATACATCCGAAACAAGAGATAATGGTTCATGGATTTATTACCCGGAAAAAAAATATATTTTCTCAGTGATGTTCATCTGGGAGCCCCCGACAAGCAATCAAGCCTTGTCCGGGAAAAAAAGCTTATCCGGTTTCTGGAAAATATTCAAAAAGAAGCACAGGTAATTTTTATTGTTGGCGACTTGTTTGATTTTTGGTACGAATACCGAAAGGTAGTACCCAAAGGATATGTTCGTGTATTGGGTAAACTGGCGCAATTAACGGACAGCGGTATTGACGTACACTTTTTTGTAGGTAATCATGATATGTGGATGAAAAACTACTTTCAACAGGAGCTTAATATCCCTGTTTACTTTCAGCCGAAAACATTCCATTTTGGAAATACAGGATTTTACATAGCGCATGGCGATGGTCTGGGCCCGGGTGATCATGGTTATAAATTTTTGAAGAAAATTTTCCGGAACCCGGTTTGTCAATGGATGTTTGGTTTGCTGCCACCTGTCATTGGTATTGGTCTGGCAGACTTTTTCAGCAGAAAAAGCCGGGCGGCAATAGCAGAACATGAAAAAAGTTTCTGGGGTCCCGATAAAGAATTCCTGATGATCCACAGCAGGGAAGTACTGCAGCAAGAGCATTATGATTATTTTATATATGGCCATCGGCATGTTCCGGGTATTCATGCCCTTCCTTCAGGAAGTCAGTATGTAAATCTCGGCGATTGGGTTACCCATTTTACCTATGCCGAATGGAATGGGCAGGAAATGCTACTGAAGAAGTTCGAAGAAACATTGTCCGTTTAAATGAAGAAGATAATCATATATTTTTTTTATAGCCTTTCAGGCATACTGTTTTCTGAAAGCTGTCAACCACTCATTGCCCAAACCATAGATTCCTCCAATAAAAACTTACCGGTATTCATCCATACCCTCGAAGGAAAGTTCAGCGACTTTGAGGTAGATAACCTCGGGAACCTTTTCCTTGTAGGCGCGCAACAACAAATCATTAAACGCTCACCTACCCTCGACAGCCTCGCTGTTTATAATGATAAGCGAAAATTCGGAAAGCTTTATTCCATAGATGTTTCCAATCCATTGAAAGTGCTTTTATTTTTCCGCGATTATGGAATCATTATCATTCTCGACAGGTTTTTTAATGTCCGAACCATACTTAATCTCCGAACCGCCGGCATACAACAGGTTAGCGCCATAACGCAAAGTTTTGACAATAATATCTGGGTGTACGACGAGTTGGATAATATGGTAAAAAAAGTAGATGAGAACGGAAAGGTACTTACTACCTCACCTGATTTCAGGGTAATTTTTGATGAACCTCCGCAACCGCAAACCCTTTGTGATTTCAACCGGTTTTTATATGCATACGACAGCGCAAAAGGGCTTCTCGTAATGGACTATTATGGCGCTTATAAAAACAAACTCAGTTTTACCGGATGGCAAAATGTTCAAGGCATTTCAAAAGGAATTGCTGCCACCGATGCAAACGGATTGATTTATTACGAACCGGGTACACTAAACATCCGCAACTTTAATCTCCCTTCATCGTTGCTTAATTCAGGTCAAAAGATCCGCGTGGAAAGTCAAAAACTCTATGTTCTTGACAAAGAGGGTGCACTTTCTATTTACCGGTTACCCTAAAGTGTTTTTATGATGTCGGCAAGTTCCTTGTCTACCATACCCGTTGTTCCGAATTCCATTATACGCCCTACTTCTTTTCCCTCTTTCAAGACAATAAGGGTAGGCACATTTACTACCTTCATCGGACGATGCATATTGGCCGGCGCAGTTTTTTGCCTGTCGCATGCGATAATTACCATGTGGTGATCCGGAAACTCTGCTGCTTCAAGCAATGAAAAATATTTAGGTAAAATCTGTTGAGAATCATGGCACCATGTACCGATAAAAAGCATTATCTGAAAATCGTAAGCTTTTTCTTTGATGATATCTACGTATTCTTTGTTGGGCTTTGCATATTTCAGGTTTTGCTGATACCAGGCAAAATCAGGGTCACCGGTAATTTGCTCCTTACTGATAAAACCTTTTAGAAATTTCTTTTCTTCAGCATCCGGAACCACTTCAAATAATTTCAGTTCAGATTGGGCCTGTAACTGATTAATAAAAAACATGGAAATAAATACCAATATAAGATTACGCATCCTCATCATATCAATTAGCCGTTTTTAGCTCCTGTAAAAATAACTTCAACTTTTCAAGCCGCTGCACCATCTCAAAGGTTTCAAGCGATCTCGATCTTGATTTAATATATTCTTTTGCACCCTCAATGGTAAACTTTCTGATTCTCAACAGGTGATAAATCATTTCAAGGTTTCGGATATCATCCGGCCTGAAATACCGGTCACCCTTGCGGTTCTTCTTTGGTTTCAGGATATCAAATTCATTTTCCCAAAACCGGAGCAATGATTGATTAACATTGAACATAGCCGCTGTTTCGCGCATGGTATAGTACTGCCGGCTGTACAATATTTTTTCTTCGGGAATATTTAAACCTGAAGATGATAACTGTCGGCCATCTTCATTAAGATGCCGGTCAGTTTCCTCCTTTTCTGTAAATCCTTCAATAGGGTTATCAGCAGATAATTCAGAGATAGCTTCAATGTCTTCTGCGTTATCAGATTCCGGTTCATCAGCAGATGCTGTCTCTTGCATAACAGGATCTTCATGAATCCCGGGTATGAGGTCAGCCCTATTCTCCGTTTGCACAATTTGTTCTTCCTCAGCCCCAATGGAATCTCCCAAAATGTCTTCCTGCATCTGCCTATCATCATACTCCTCTGTTTCTTCATCTTCTGCTGCAAACACTACTTCATCTGCAACATCCTGTTCTTCGTATGTTGTTTCCTGCTGCAAAACCGATACTTCAAATCCGGAATCGGTTTCTGTATCATCAATTTCCCCGGGTTCCGGGGAATCAAGAGCGATAATATTTTCTTCGGCTTCTTCTGGGGTTGTTACATCAGGTCCATTAGCCGGTAATTCATTTTCGGTTGGTTCCGGAATGCTTTGGCCGGTGGTAATGATTTGTGATACTGATGAATTACCGGGCATTTGAACGAAGACTTTTTGCTCCTCGCCCGCCGCGGGAAATTCTGCGGAAGAATCGATTTTATTTTCTGAAACAGGTTCGTTGGATACTTCTTCGGCAGGAATTTGTGCCGGTTCTTCTTCCTCTACCCTTATTTTTTTGGGAGGCATTGGAGGTCCGCCAAACAGATCTAGTTGTTTTCCAATCATAAATATGCAAGTTGCAGGTAAAAAACCTGTATTGCAAAGTAAGGCATGTTAACAGTGTTAAAAAAAATAATAACGAAGTCATCTAAAATGAAACGGCAGCCAACTTTTACCCTTTTTCATTTTCGGGCTTAAGGGGGAGGCTGACCTGTGGCCAATAGTTAAGGAAGGTGGCACCATAAAACAAAACCCCGGCTTTCGCCGGGGTTTTCAGTGCTGTAGGGGGAGGATTCGAACCTCCACGGAGAAGTTAGCCGCTGCGCATCGAGTGTCGGGAAGCTATCCCGGCCGATTGGTGGTCAACCCCAGTCGGTTCCGCTGCAGTCGGAATCGGCGTTACGCAGTGTTTATCCTTTGCTCTCCACCCTCGAGACAAGAGGGCATGTCTGCCAAAAATTTCATCACCCCACAGTATTTAATGATTATCTCATTTTCTTAGAAAAAATTGAAAAATATTTGAAGTTTCAGAATATTCTCTATATTTACATTTAGAAAAACACGCTGAAAGACACCTACGATTCAAAAGTTTCAATCTTCATCGAGCGAGACAGAATCACTTAAAGAACTATTTGGAAACAGACGAAAGAAATTTAGGAAAAGCCTAACGGTTTTGTAATTCTCCTATGTTTCTTAATTCGTTTGTGGGTGCAATATTATAACCACTCACTATAGATTCCAAATTTTTCAATGCAAAATTTTATATTTTAGTTAAAATTCAATAGATCGGTTATTTAGTTAGAATTTTTTTAAAACACTACGCAAAATGAACTCAAAACCGCATTTGGACAGACTTGACTTCCAAATCATTCAGCAGATGGTTGATGATGCTGAAATTTCGTATGCAGACCTCGGCAAAAAGTTAGGGGTAAGCGGAGGAACAATACATGTCCGCATTAAAAAATTAGAGGAACTGGGCATTGCAAAAGGTACCAAACTTTCCATTGACAAAAAGATCATGGGATATGATGTCATTGCTTTTTTAGGGATATATCTCGAAAAAAGTTCGATGTATGATGTTGTAGCTCAGGAACTTAGGAAAATCCCGGAGATTGTAAGGCTCAATTACACCACCGGAAACTACAGTATGTTCTGTGAAATTGTATGCAGGGACATCGGCCAATTGAGGAGCGTCCTGCATGATCAGTTACAAAAAATTAAAGGCATTGAACGTACCGAGACCTTTATCTCACTCGAAGAAAGTTTTAGCCGTAATATCCAGGTAACCTAAAAACATTTCATCAGCCCTTGGAGAGGATGGATGGTTTTTGAACTGTCCTTCCTTTCCATTTATATGAGCCAAACCTTCCAAGCCAACCTGCCAAAATTGTATAGACAATATGGACAGGCTGTAAAAAAGGGAAGTAAACCATCCATTTTGTTTTCCTGAAAAATAGTGCTACGGGCCATAAGAAAATGAGTTCTGACACTATTTTTACGCTTATGCACATAACCAGCCAAAGCAAAGCCTGCTTTGAAAATATAGCTGCAATGGCCAGGACCAATAACCAGACATTAAACAAATAAACCAACAGTAAGACCCAGAAGATTCGCTTATCGTGAAAGTATGCAGCCTTACTTGCCCAACGGATTCGCTGCTGAAAAAAATCTTTCCACGTGGATGGGGCTTTGGTAAAAACCAATGATTCATAACTCCTTACATAGCGTATACCGGAGGGATACTTCTTAAAAATTTTATACATCAGCAACATATCATCTCCTGTTGGCAAGGCATCTATTCCTTTAAAACCACCTACTTTATGAAAAGCATTTCTACT
>JALOMX010000295.1 GCA_025455245.1 Chitinophagaceae bacterium | reverse complement strand
GTTGCATACGGTCGAGGCCGATACCATAGTCAAAACCAAGCAAACCAAACATGGGCAGGAAGAACCTCATACCAAGGCCAACACTCCTGCGCAACAGGAAGGGGTTGTATTCCTTAAGGCTGTACCATCCGTTGGCTGCTTCAAAAAAGCCGAGTGCATAAATGGTACTGCTTGGGTTGGTACTTAATGGATAACGTACTTCGGCTGTGTATTTATTGAATATGGTGAAATAACGGCTGGCACCTTGCTGATCGGGGTTTACCTTGGGGTTGCTGGTTTGGTACACCGGATAACCACGGTGGGCAATTACATCGAAACCGATCAGTGCAAACTGGTTGGTAAGACCGGCATCACCCACCTGGAAGCGCTCGAAGGGAGAAATATCAAGTTCTGTATTATACCTGCCAAGGAAACCGTATTTCGCAGCAAGCTTCAACACAAACTGATGGTTCTTTTCGGCGCCATGCGGCCGTCCGAGGGGTACAAATGTTTCCGCATTGAAACGCCATTTGTGGAATTCGATCCACTGATAACGCTCCTGAGTGGTTTCATAACTCTGATCTTTGTTTATCAAAGACCATGGAGGGGTAACCTGCAGGCTTGCCATGAAATTGGAACCGCTTCTCGGGAAAAGAGGCTGGTCGACCGAAGAACGTGAAAGCGTAAACTTCATGTTCAGGTTGTTCGAAATACCGTTTCTGAAATCTTCGAAAAACTGGTAATCCTGCAGGGTATACCTCATGTACCCTAAACTTACCTGAAAATTAAAATAGTCATCAGGCCATCTAAGTTGCTTACCAAGTGCTACGGATGCACCTGAAGTTTTTATGAAGGAGGAAGGAAATCTTTCAAACTGCCCTGTAGCCGGATTGAAGGCATTGGAAAACTTGGTGTTGTAAAAACTGAGTGTGAATGCGTTTCGCCTTTTCCCTCCAAGCCATGGTTCGGTAAAGCTGATGTTGGCACTGCGGAATGCATTACCGTTGCTCTGATAACGTACACTCAGCTTTTGACCTTCGCCGGAGGGCAAAGGATCCCATGAATCTTTCTTGAAAATATTCCGGATACTGAAGTTGTTGAAGGTAACACCTAATGTACCGGTAAGTCCGATACCTCCACCCCAACCGGCTGAAAGTTCAAGCTGATCGCTCGACTTTTCTTCCACACTATAATTAATATCAACCGTTCCATCGGTAGGGTCGGGAACGGGGTTAATGCCAATGGTTTCCTGATTAAAGAAGTTGAGGTTTGCAATTTCACGTTGTGAACGGATCAGATCCGATCGACGGAATTTTTCCCCGGGAATGGTTCTGAGTTCACGCCGTATTACAAATTCTTTTGTTTTTTCATTGCCCGTAATGCTTACGTTTTTAATGGTTGCCTGAGGCCCTTCAAATACCCTGATTTCAAAATCGATGGTGTCGTTATAAACCCTTGTTTCTACGGCTTCGGCGCTAAAGAAAAGGTAACCGTCGTCCATGTAAAGGGCACTCAGATCGGCACCACCATCCGGGCTCATTTGTTTTCCTAAACGCTTGTCAAGGGTTTCTTTGTTATACACTTCTCCCTTTCTGATGTCGAGAATCAGGTTGAGTATGGAGTCGTTGTATTTGGTATTGCCCCTGAATTTAATGTCGCCAAAATAGTACTGACGGCCTTCGTCCAATTTTACTTCAACCACAAGGTTGCCGCTTTTTCCTTGGTAAAGGGTATCTTTTTCAATTCTTGAATCACGGTATCCCTTGGAATTATAAAAGCTTATAATTTTTTCTTTATCCTCTTCAAACTTTTTATCGTTGAATTTGGCGCTGCTCAGTTTGAACCTGAAATATGGGTCGAGTGCATTTTTAATATTGGTTGGCTGAAGATAGCCCATGTTCTCCAGCAGTTCATGTGCGGTCAGGGTATTCGACTTGCCAAGCATCGGCGTATCTTTTTGAGGGTAAAGGGTGGCCCGGGCCATTTCTTTGGTCCCCTTCATTTGCCGCTTCACCTTCATGGCATTTATGTTGTCATTTCCCGAAATAAAGACGTCTCCGATTTTCACTTTCGAACCCTTATTGACATCAAATACGAGGTCAATGGAATTTTGAATATTTTTACTCGGGGTTTCTTCTATAGCGATGGCAACATTCCTGTATCCTTTTTCGGTATAAAATTTGGTAATAGCTTCTTTAGCGCTCAGACGGCTGTTTTCTGTTACGATCCTTCCTGCAACAAGCCCCACTTTCTCCATCAGGTCTTCGGATTCCCCTTTTTTGACTCCTCTAAAGGAGTACTTCCCAAGCCTCGGCCTTTCCTGAACCTCTATTTCGATATGGAGTTTATTGGGTTTTTCCAGTTTCGTAAGATAGATCGTGGCATTACTGAAATAATTCTGCTTCCAAAGGTTTTGAATGGCCTTGCTGAAAATATCATCTCCGGGCAGCCTTACTTTATCCCCCACCGAAATATTGGCAATGGAAATAAGCAGGGAATTATCGAAAAAATTGTTTCCGCTTACGGTAACGGAGGCTATTTCGTATTCTTTGGGGATTTTTTGGGTAAAAATTGCTTCGAGTTCCGGATCAATCGAAGTGATTGTAGTGTCTTCCTGTGCCGAAACAGAAAGACAAAGCCCGGAAAACAGGGCTGCCAAAAAGATTGATCTTGTAAACGAAAGAGAAGATATGTTGATTTTCAGATACTTGCGAAACATAAAATGACTACAAAGCACGGCAAGTTAAATTCTTAGGTGGTAAGTGTTTGTTAAAAGGAAACTGCCAGGTATTTTTTTAGAATTATCTGTTCGTAACAAAAATTATACGACAAGGGCCTCCTGTTTAATTTGGTCGCCCGTTTTGCCGTATCTGCGCTCTCTCCCCTGAAAATCGATCAAAGCTTCATAGAGATGCTTTTTCCTGAAATCGGGCCAACGTGTATTGGTAAAATAGAGTTCGGCATAAGCGAGCTGAAAAAGCAGAAAATTACTGATTCGGTACTCGCCACTCGTACGGATCATCAATTCGGGATCGGGAAACTCACTTGTCCACAGGTATTTTTGAAGGGTTTCCTGACTGATATCTGCGGCATGCAATTTCCCGGATTCCACATCAAGGGCAATGGTTTTAACCGCATTCACCAATTCCCAGCGACCGCTGTAGCTGAGTGCCATAATAAGGTTCAGCCCCGTGTTTCCTGAGGTAATCTCAAGGCTTTCATCCAGTTCCCTGTTTACGTCCTCACCCAGCATGCGACGATCCCCAATTACATGGAGCTTTATGTTGTTTTTGTTGAGTGTTTCTGTTTCCTTGCGGATGGTATCCACCAGCAATTCCATCAATCCATTAACCTCGTTTTCGGGGCGGTCCCAGTTTTCGGTGCTAAAGGCATACAGTGTAAGGTATTCAATACCAAGTTCGGCGCATCCTTCCACAATGTTCCTTACGCTTTCCACTCCGTGAAAATGCCCAAAAAGCCTGTCTTGCCCATGCTCTTTTGCCCATCGTCCATTACCATCCATTATGATGGCAATATGCTTTGGCAGTCTTGCTTTATCCACCTCTTTTAATAAGTCTGTGGTGGAATCCGGCATGTCCGCTATCTGAATATTTTCTTCAAACATGATTTGTAAAGTGGTATTAAAAAACCATTTCAGGAGGGCAAAAATAAGCCTAAACATAATGGTGAGGCCATTTTTTACGCTAATTCCATATTCTTCGGGTTCGTTAAAATTGCCGGGATCGTTA
>JALOMX010000294.1 GCA_025455245.1 Chitinophagaceae bacterium | reverse complement strand
TCGTAGTCAAATGGGCAATGCAGACAACCATTGCCACAGCAATATCCCCGTTCGAGGTGGTATTGTTCTGTTAAGACTATATAACCTTCCTCGTTATAGTAATAATCAACTCCCTCTGTCAGTTTCTGTTTCAAATACCCAGTTTTTAAGTTCTTCATCTTTTAATGGCAAGGGTTCATCAGGCAGCCGGAACTGTACATAAAAAATTTTCCCGCTTTTTGCTATATCTAATCCTTCGTAATGTGTTTTAATGTTCAGCAATTCCGGTTCCAAAGCCTTTCCATAGACATCATCATAGCATTTAACTAATTTGCAGCCATATAGTTCAATTACTTTTTTTGTAAATGTGTACAAAACAGGCGAATCGGTTTTCAGGTGTATTAAACTGCCTTTTTTAAGGAAGGTTTGATACTTTCTCAGAAACTTTGGATGGGTAAGCCTTTTTTTTGCTTTGCTGCTTCTTAACTGTGGATCCGGGAATGTCAGCCAGATTTCATCAACTTCTTCAGGGGCAAAATAAGTATCAATGGAGTCAATCTGAGCACGCATAAACCCGACATTATGTAAAGGGATCTCAAGTGCTTTTTTAGCGCCCACGAAAAGGCGGTTCCCCTTTTTGTCAATCCCGAGGAAGTTTCTTTCCGGAAACATGACGCCGAGTCCCACGGAATATTCTCCTTTGCCACAGGCAAGTTCCAGCGTTAGTGGCTGCTCTTTTTCAAAAAAGGATGACCATCTTCCCGGCATTCCTGCAGGGTGTTGCAAAACATTGCCAAATGTTTTTATAGCCTCGAACCTGATCAGTTTTTTTTGACCCATAAGGGCGCAAAAGTAAATGATTGATGATTGGGTTTGTTATGTCTTAAATAACCGGTTTTTGTTAAAGACCGGTTTTTATGCCCCTGATCAGGCCCTTTCTGAAAAAAGGAGGTTTCATGTCCCGGTCGGCATAATACAGCATATGGCCGGTGGAAAATTCTGTTTGAAAACCGAGTTTCTCGAGAAACTGTTTGATCATCTGAGCATCCCCATCTTTGTGGTATGTACAGCAGGCTACCTTTATTCCTTTATGCTCCTTAAGCGTTTTTTGGGCTCCTTCCAAAACCAGCTTTTCATATCCCTCCACATCCATTTTCAAAAAAACCGGAGCGCTTATATCTGCGCAATAGGTATCGATCGAAATATTGTTTTCGTCATCGGTATTGGATACATATTTGTAGATGATATCAACTTTCTGTTTGAATTCCGAAAAAGTTGCTTCAAGGGCCGTCTTCCATACAGGACTGGCTTCAAAAATTACGCCTTTTGAAACCTTATCAATGTTATCCAGCAAGAACAATCCTTCGGCGCCTCCTACATCAAGCAGCACATCGCCCTGTTCAATCATGCACAAACCGGATTGGTATTGGTGAGGTGCCTGAGGGTCGGTTCCGGTTTCCAGAATTTTTTCACTCAGTATATAGCCTTTATATGCTTTTATGGCTTTTTCCAGGGTAAAGCCTTTATGAAAATAGAGCCTCCTTGTTTTATGAACCACAAATGGCAAACCGTTTTTTTTGTCAATTCCGGCTTCTATGTTCAGGGAATCAAATGATGCCTTTTCGTAGGGAAATGGCGATACAATCCCATTTTTAGAGTAATAATCAAGTTCTTTTTGATATGGATGATCGTGAGTGCCGGAAAAATAGGCGGCCATGGAATCTTGCAGATCTGTCCTTCTTTCATGAGGGGGTATTCTTTTTGAAAATACTTTTTTCAGTTGTTTTTTAACCTGCCTGATTTGTGTGGTGATATTCATTATTCGCAAAAATAACTGGTTGACTTTAAAAATTGAGTTGGTATCCTATCATATTCACATCCTTATAACGCAAAGAAGATCAAATTGATCAGTAAAAAATGGATACGGCCGGATTTACTTGAAAGGATTCAACTATATTCGAAATTGGAATGGAAGATAAAAAGAAAAAAATAAGGATACAGACGGCAGTGCTTTCATTGGCCTGCCTTGTTATGGCCATTTTCTCATTTATTGCCCATGGGTCGGACTGATTGAAATTTATCATGGTTTTCGCCGTAGTAAGCGGTGGTCGAGAAGGAATGCCATTTACAGTGGGGCTTTCAGCTTATTGGTTGGAATAATACTGGTTAATGCCCGGTTGTTACAACCCGAGGCAGTACGGGTAATTATTGCAGCCATTTTTCTGTTGGAAGCCTTACGGTATTTCCGAAACCATGTCCGGCAAATTCCTGTTGCACATAAAAAGATAACCTTCGATCTTTTGGCCGGTATTGGCAATTCCATTCTTGTATTGGGAATCTTTATTTTTTCAGATAAGGGGATTTTATGGTTGCTTGCCTTGATCATGGCTCTCAGGCATGTGGGGATTGGGCTTGGATTGCTCACCGCCCCGATCGGCGAACTCGATCAGGTAAGTGAAGACATCGTAAGCGACCTCGGTCTTGATAAATACCCTCAGTTACCTGCCCTTGCCCAAACCATAGAAGATGAAGAATTACTGAGAGCCCCCTATGACCGTAATTGGGTAACAATTTTTATTGGCCTGCTTTTCTTTATCCATCTTGGCAGAATGGGGCTTGACCGGAGTGCAATAGGAATTCTTTCTCCACTGCTGGCAACCCTGGGTGACATGGTTATTGCCCTGATCATTTCCTATGCCATTATCTGGCCATTAAGGATGGGGTTTAAAAAAATTTCAGGTTGGATTGATTACCATTTATGGGGATGGGTACTGTTGGAAAAAAAGAAAACAAGAATCGCGCATTGGCTGAAAGGTGCTGTTCGAAGGCTGTTGAAAGGACGAATGCGGGCTGCCATTCAGTTCCGAAAAGCCGGCTACTCTTTCAGGACAGCTCTTCGGACCGGGCTCAGGCTTGGGCTTCCATGGGCTGCCTTGCTGGCTGCCATTATGCCGGTGTTGGGTATGAGCTGGTATTTTGATACTGAAAACTGGGCTTCCGGTGTTTGGGATCGGTGGGCGGCCCTGCGGACCGATGCGTGGAGAATGGCCATGATTGAAGCTTCCGGCGAAAAAGTCAATGACCCTTCTGCCTTTCGGTTTCCTCTTGCTGCTGAAGCAGATAGTACCGGATTTTCCTTCGTGGTGCTTGGTGATCCCGGAGAAGGGGATGCCTCCCAATTGGTTCTTAAAGACCAGATCATAAAAGTTACAAACAAGCCTGATGTGCAATTTCTGGTAATCAGCAGTGATGTTGTTTATCCATCCGGTGCACTCAAAGATTATGAAAAAAAATTCTGGATGCCCATGAAGGGGGTTGAGAAACCGGTGCTTGCCATTCCCGGAAACCATGATTGGTATGATGCCCTTGATGGTTTTGCCGCTACGTTTTTTCAACCGGAAGCAGCCCGGAAAGCATTGCATGCAAGGGTTGAGGCTGATCTGGAGATTTCTTCAACCACCGATGATAAAATTAATGAGATGATCAGCAAAACTGAAGAGTGGCGCAAGGAATACAATGTACCCACCGGATTTCAGAAAGCTCCTTTTTTTCAGGTTGCTACGGAAGATTTTGTTTTCATTACATTAGAAACAGGAATAGCCAGACAGATTGATACTTTGCAAATGCAATGGCTTGAAACGGTTTTGGAGGCCTCGGCCGGTAAATTTGTAATGGTCTTATTGGGCCATCCCTTTTACGCAATCGGTGAGTATCAGGGCAGTATGAATCCCCGATTCGAAGGCTTGCACCAATTATTGAAAAAATATAAAGTGCCATTGGTTATGGCAGGCGATACACATGATTTTGAATACTATATGGAGCCTGCTTCGAATGGAGTGGAAAAGCCTATGCATCACTTTGTAAATGGTGGTGGAGGGGCATATCTTAGTATCGGTGCCGCTTTTGCTAAACCCGATGACATTCCCACTCCTGAATATGCATTTTATCCGGCAAAAGCCCCTTTGGTTCAAAAGATTGAAAAACTGACCGCATGGTATAAATACCCTGTATGGTGGTACACCAAAAAATTTGATGGATGGCCATTCTCCGCAGAGTGGCTTTCGGCTGCATTTGATTACAATGTTGCGCCATTTTTTCAAAGTTTTGTGGAAGTGAAGGTTGAGCCTTTGCAAAACAGGGTAAGGGTTATTCCATATAGCAATCATGGACGACTCAGGTGGGCAGATTTGTCCGGAAAAGGCGCTGATTTTCTTAATGATGCTAACGATTTGGCCGAATGGATATTCCCACTTAAAAATGCTGACAAAAACTAACCTTAAAAATTTTTTCCAATAGTGAACCCTGTTCTTGAAATCTACAAAGCCAGTGCAGGCAGCGGCAAAACCCATTTGCTGACCGTAAAATACCTGAGCCTGCTGTTGGCCAACCCATTGGCTTACCGGCAAATTTTGGCCGTAACATTTACCAATAAGGCTACTGCCGAAATGAAGGAGCGGATATTGCATGAGCTAGGAAGCATTGCCGAGGGTAAACAGACCAACATGGCAAAACAACTTATTGAGCTCGGTATCGCAGAAGATATGCAATCGCTGCATGCAATGGGTGCCAAAGTTTATGAATATATCCTGCACGATTACGGACGTTTTTCAGTCAGTACCATTGATGCATTTACACAGAAAATGATACGCAGTTGTTCGTGGGAACTGGGGCTGGATGCTGCTTTTAATATTCAATTGAATACCGAGGTCGTTTGCAGGGATCTTGCAAACAGGCTTTTTGAAAAAATAGATACGAAAGGATATGAAACACTGCGCAGGCAAATAGCAGAAATAGCTATGTCATTGGTAGATGAGGGTAAAAAATGGGATTTTAAAGAAACCCTGGTAGACATGGCAAAAATGCTTTTCAGCGAATCATATCTTGATTTTGAAGCGAGACTTGCCAAAGAAAACATAAATGCCGATGAAGCATTGAAAGTAGTAAAGGAAGCGGTGTATACCTCGCTGGCAAACCTTGAAAGTGAATGGAAAAAACTTGCTGAAGCCGGCAAGCGGGTTATGGAAAATTTTGGTTTGGAGCCTGATGATTTTTCATATAAAAAAAGTGGATTTGGCGGAAGGTTTGATGCGGCATTATTAAGTATTGTGAATCCCCGTGAAAATACTTATGCAAAAAAGGTTCTGGATGGTGAATCCATGCCATATAGCAAAACCACTTCTGCCGGCTTAAAGGCGCGTATTGATGCTGCTATGCCTGAACTCACAACGGCAATGATGAATCTTGTAAATTTTTATAATATAAAAGTACCCGGATATCATACCGCTAAAGCTATAAAAGGCAATCTGGATTATTTGAGGCTGGTTTTATTAATGGCAAAAGAGTTGGGGGCATGGCGAAAGGAAAACAATGCATTGCTAATCAGTGATACACATAATTTGTTACGACAACTAAGCGCCGAAACAACGCCTGATTTTATTTATGAAAAAACCGGTAACAGATTGCAGCATTTTTTAATGGATGAATTTCAGGATACAAGCGATTTCCAATACCACAACTTTAAGCCATTGTTGCAAAATAGTATGGGTCAGGGAAGTTACAACCTCGTTGTTGGTGATGTAAAACAGGCCATTTACAGGTGGCGCAATGGCGACTGGAAATTATTAAATAGCAAACTTCCCAACGATTTCTATGCATTCAGGCCTGCACAGCATACCTTGCAGTATAACTACAGAAGTGCAAAACCTATTATTAAGTTTAATAATTATTTGTTTTCTGCACTGCCTGTTTTGTTGCAAAATCACATTAACAGTGAATTGCAAAATTCACCGGATGCTTTTAGG
>JALOMX010000293.1 GCA_025455245.1 Chitinophagaceae bacterium | reverse complement strand
ATACCCGCAGCCATCAGGTCGGTATGAACAGTACCGGGTACGGTTGCTGTGAATATTTTATCCATGCTGTCCGCAACGCTGAATACCCAGTTGTTATGAAGGTCTTGAGTTACCACCGGGCTTTTCTCAGGATGCCTGCAACACAGTAAAAGTACGATGGGAAGAAAACAGAGAAGATTTTTCATGCGTTGTGTTTTATTCTTTTTGGGTAATACAAAGATTGCCGGCAAATACTCCAACCTACTGATTCATTTCAGGATTTATCCTAACATTATACACTAAAACCTTTTGCCATAAAGGTCCATATTGTTTTACAAAAGACCTGTGCAGGAGATGGCACCCGGTGAACTTACAGATTTGCAAGCAAAAAGATTTATGATCATCAAAGGAAATGCAATGATGGGTTTTAACTACTCCTGATTGAGGTTTGAAGTATCGGGAAAATAACCAGGTTCCGATTGACAAGGCTGGTAAAATGCTCATGGAAACTGCTATGGCAATGTTTTGTTACCGAAAATATTGCACAAACAATAAAAGGTTGTTCAAAGAACAACCTTTATTATGTACAGCCATTTTATCATTTAAATATCATGGCTTATTTTCCTTTCATCACAGGTTGGTTTCTAACGAGCCTGTGATGTCAGTGTATTACCTTGCTACATTTACGGCCCTCTTTTCCCGTATAACAGTTACCTTAATCTGTCCGGGATAGGTCATTTCGGTCTGTATTTTCTGGGCAATTTCAAAGCTAAGCTTATCGCTTTCTCCATCGGTAACTTTATCGGCCTCCACAATCACCCGCAGTTCGCGGCCGGCCTGAATGGCATATGCTTTTTCTACCCCGCTGTAAGTCAGTGCAAGGTTTTCAAGGTCTTTAATGCGTTGCAGGTATTGCTGCATGATCTCACGTCTTGCACCGGGCCGGGCCCCGCTGATGGCATCGCACGCCTGAATGATCGGGCTGATCACGTAGGTCATTTCCATTTCGTCGTGGTGGGCGCCAATGGCATTGACCACACTTGGGTGTTCGCCATATTTTTCGGCAAGTTTGGCCCCGAGGAGGGCATGGCTCAGTTCGGTTTCCTCATCGGGCACTTTACCGATATCATGCAGCAGGCCGGCACGTTTGGCCAGTTTGGGGTTCAGGCCAAGTTCTGCAGCCATGATTCCGCACAGGTTGGCCGTTTCGCGGCTGTGCATCAGCAGGTTTTGTCCATAAGAGGAACGGAAACGCATGCGACCTACCATCCGTACAAGTTCTTTGTGAAGGCCGTGTATGCCAAGTTCGATAACAGTGCGTTCTCCGATTTCAAGAACCTGCTCTTCAATTTGCTTTTTGGTTTTTTCAACCACTTCTTCAATGCGTGCCGGGTGAATCCGTCCATCTGCTACAAGTCTTTGGAGGCTGAGGCGGGCAATTTCGCGGCGAAGCGGATCAAAACTGCTCAATACGATGGCTTCGGGGGTATCGTCAACGATCAGGTCAACCCCGGTTGCGGCTTCAATAGCACGTATGTTTCGGCCTTCCCGGCCAATGATCTGGCCTTTAATTTCATCACTTTCAAGATTGAAAACCGTCACCGAGTTTTCAATGGCCTGTTCAGCGGCGGTTCGCTGTATGGTTTGAATGACAATCTTTCGTGCTTCCTTGTTGGCTTTCAGTTTGGCATCATCAATTATTTCCTGTTGCAGGGCAAGGGCGCGGGTATGAGCCTCCTGTTTCAGGCTTTCAATTATCTGGTTACGGGCTTCATCTGCCGTTAACCCGGCAATTTTTTCCAGCCTTTTAATATGCTCTTCCTGGTGTTTTTCAAGCTCGTTTCGCTTTTGATTAACCACTTCAAGCTGTCTGTTCAGATGTTCTTTTATGCTGTCATTTTCCTTGATCTGTTTTTCAAGATTTGTATTCTTGGCGTTCAGACTTTGCTCAAGGGCCCTTGTTTTGGCTTCGGTTTCCCCAATTTTTTTATTTCGCTCAAGCACTTCGCGGTCATGTTCGGCTTTCATTTGCACAAACTTTTCCTTGGCTTCGAGGAGCTTTTCTTTTTTTAGGGTTTCAGCAGTGGTTTTGGCATCGGCAATCAATCTTTTGGCTTCAATATCAGCCTCTTCAATCTGTTTTTTTGTGTTTGCGGCAAAAATGAATTTGCCTGCCGCAATGCCCACGAGCAATGCGACGATTCCGGTAATTATGGTAATTAATTCCATTTAAAATCTGTTTTTCTGTGTCCACAAATCTTTGATATGTCGGGATTTTCGGCATGATGCGTAAATCGTTGACAGGTTAGCCTGCGAAAATAGGGAAAAGGATGCGGAATGGGAAATCTGTACTTTACAGATTTTCAATAGGTTGTAAGGTTGTTAAACATAGGGAAAGGGTGTATGGTAAAAGCAGGTTTATAAACCCCTCACCAGGGCATTGCCATCCGGTGTAATTTGAAGGTATTTTGGGGTGAAGGAAAAAACATCTATATAAATTATGTGCTGGTCAAAAATAATGCCGGGTTGTTGGGTATGTCCTACAACCTGAATGAACCCGGGTATGGCATCTGCCTCAAGGCTTCCGGGTCTTACCCAAAGGGGGCCTTGTTGGGGTTCGTCTCCTGTTTTCTCGTTGAAGGGGCCGGGGGAAAAAGCAAAGGCGCGGGGATTGACAAAAAGCAAATCGTTCACCTTTTTTGGGGGATTTGTAAATGGAATATGGTGGTTTAAACACCATGTCTGGGTAAGTCCTGCATGGCTGATAAGGTATTTGCCAACTTGCTTGCAAACCTGGAGGTGACGGTTGTAAAAGGCAGGTTCGAGGGCCTCCCAAATTTCGGTATGAAAAAATTTCTGATATCCGCTGTATACTTCACCTGCTGCAGGCATGTAATGAAAATCATGGTTACCGATGAGGAGGGTGACCCTTTTTGGATGATTACGTTTGAATTCCAATAAGGCATTGAAATTATTTATCTGATCGAAGGCCGGGATATTTTCTTTACTGTCAAAATAATCGCCGAGAAAAATAATGTTATCGTAGGGGTGCAGTGCAATGATTTTTTTCCAGATGGAGCGTCCATGAAGGTCACCAAGGATGATAGTGGATTTTCCGGTTTGGTTATAATTAGTCATAAGGACTAAAATGAAATTTTCAAATTGAAGTTATTATTCGCAGGGAGACTTTATGTGTCATTTATTATAAAAAAATGTCAGGTACAAATCATTATTTGATGTAGTTCAGTAATTCTTTCAGGGTCCTGATGGCAAAAGGAGACCCCGGGTAAAAATGATCCCTGTCAATCAGCAACGCTTTCATTCCCGCTTTTTCTGCCGGTATGATGTCAAGCTTTACAGAATCGCCGATGTAAAGAATTTCCCCCGGATCAAAACCGCATGCATCCATGGCAGTGTTGTAAAATTTAATATCCGGTTTGGCAACACCTTCCTCTTCAGAAATCAGGATATGGCTGAAAACCGGCCCAAAAAATCCCCGAAGCTTTTCCCTCAAAGAGCTGTTGAAATTGGAAATCACCCCAACAGGCAATGAGAGTTCTGATAAAACCGCGGTGTCTTCAAATGCCTGCCACGGCAGGTATGTGCAGGATGAGAAAATCTGATCGAGCAATGAAGGGGATGGTATAATACCCAAGGAAATCAGGAGTTCACTATTAAATCCTTCATAAAAGTTCCTATCGGTCCTGTCGGGAAAATGAATGACCTCAGAGAGTATCTTATGCTTCAGTTTCAGGTCATCTTTTGATACC
>JALOMX010000027.1 GCA_025455245.1 Chitinophagaceae bacterium | reverse complement strand
GGCTACCGAAGAAAACATGAGCCACTACGAGGTTGAATACAGCCGCAATGGTACTCAGTTTGCTAAGGGCGTAAAAGTGGATGCTAAAAACACAAGCCCCGCAGATTACGAATGGTGGCATATGCAACCGGGTGAAGGAAACCACTTCTACCGTGTTCGCGCCATCGACCATGATGGTAAAAACCTCCTCAGCAGAATCGTGAAGGTTAACATCGGAGCAGGAAAGCCGGACTTCAAGGTTTATCCTACTGTAGTAAGCACTTCACCGGTGGTTACCATGGAACTCACTTCGCTGAAAAAGGGTAATTACACCGTACAGGTAACCTTAGCCAGGTGGTTAACCATCAGGGCGGATCCGCTGCGCAAATGCTCAAATTGCCCAATGCACTCAGTGCAGGAAGGTATAATGTGAGGCTTATCGGCGAGCAAAACCAAAACTTTTTACAAGTGGTTGTAAAAGACTGATTTTAACAATTATCTGAACCCGATTTTCACACAAAGGGGTCGAAGCGTTAGTGCTTCGACCCCTTTGATTTTCAATAACTTAAATGTTTAACCTTTAGTCCTCAAAAGTTAATCAAACCTCAAAAAGAAACCCTTGTTTTTAACACTTGTGGAGAACTAAATTTTATTAGAAATCGTATATCCGTTAAAAATTTTTTTGATTTTTTTTCAAAAAATTTTGACAATATTAAAATTTATCTATTTTTGACATCTTCTAAACAAAGAAAGAGTGTTTCTAAGGTTGTTTAGTTTCTCTGAAAAAGGTAAAAAAATGGATTTTTTCTAACCGGAAGATGGCTCATCATGACTGAAAAATTATGATGGAAAACGACCGGAAAAAGTAGGAAAATGAAGTTGTAAAAGAGAAATTATTATAAACTGAAGCCTCGGAAAATCAGGAAATACCAATACGCTAAAAATCTGAGATTCCAAAAGGTTTTGACAGTTCGGGCTTTTAATCATTAAGATTTAAAAGTCTGCTGTTTATAATAATTATTTTTTAACAACATCAATCTAATCCATTTTGTCATGAAACACTTTTTCCAATTTCTATCAGTACTTATTATGGCGATTGGCATTTCGAGTGCCGCCATTTCACAAACCACCAATGATTTTGCCATAACCGGTGGAGACATTAGTCCGAAAGCTGTGACTTTCCCCTCAACTCATTCGATCAGTCTTTCTCTGACTGCACAGAACAAGTATACCGTTCCTTCCATTGGAACCACTGTAGCCGGAAAGATTGGTGTAGTTATAAGCATAAACCACCTGGATGGTGCAACTGCAGCTATTTCAGGCACCCTTGCCTCAAAACTAACCTGGTCTTATGTTAGCACAAGCCGCAGTTTTGTAGGTCGCTGGAAGGCAAGAGAGGTATTTGATGCAGGTATATCATATACTTTAACGATTTCAGGATTAAATGCAACGAGTGAAAGGCTTGAAGCTAGGTCCGATCTCGGTTTTAATGCCAATTTGACCCCACCGGCCAATATCAGGGGAAATAATCAGGCTAATGACAATACTGCTTCATTTACATTCCACAGCCCTGCCGGAAGTGAGCAAAATCTGATCACTAAAGCTTCAAAAGCAGATGTAGGCGGCAGGCAGGC
Organism: Chitinophagaceae bacterium; assembly: GCA_025455245.1. Taxonomy (GTDB): domain Bacteria; phylum Bacteroidota; class Bacteroidia; order Chitinophagales; family Chitinophagaceae; genus Phnomibacter. The sequence goes on along the minus strand of JALOMX010000027.1, from coordinate 10,123 downwards.
ACAATTCCGTGTTTACCCGACCGTAATTAATGCAATACCACAGGTAACCATGGAACTGATTTCAATGGAGCAAGGAAAATATTCGGTACAGGTATTTGATATGCAAGGCAGGGTATTGCAAACTCAGGCTGTAATGCATGAAGGAGGTTCTGCTGCACAATTGTTGCGTGTTCCTGCTACCCTTCCTGCCGGCAGGTACAATATCAGGCTGACCGGTCAGAACAACCAAAGCTATATGCAAGCCGTAATCAAACAATAAGATATCCATATTCCTTGGTTTCCGGATATTCATTTCCTTATCAAAAAAAATGAAACAGAGATAAGGATTTGCGGAAATATTCATAAAAAAGTAAAGGGGCTGATTCAAATTGAATCAGCCCCTTTACTTTGCAGGAGTAAAAACCAAAAGACTTATTATTTTTCGGCAGCCTTGGTCTTTGGAATCAGCAGGTTCCCTGGCTAAAATAAAAGAAACGCATGCAAAAAGTTTTACATACTTATAAGGATAAATGGGCGCAAATACCCCCGGTAATCCGAAGAATGATCATCAATGGGGCCATTGTACTTATATTATGGAAGCTATTGTACACTTTTTGGCTTGAGCCGAAGCGTATTCTGGATCGTCCGCTTACTTACATTGTAGCTTCTCAAACTACAAGTATCATGCAAATGATATGGCCCGAATCAGATTATAGTTTCCGGTCTGTAGAAAAAAAACATAAGGGAGACGAAAACGCCGTTATTGAACACGTCACAATCCTAAAGGATGGTAAGGGTACCATTGCTATTGCGGATAATTGCAATGGTCTGGAGGTTATGGTGCTTTATTCAGCTTTTATCTTTTGCATTCCGGGGCACCTGAAAAGAAAATTGATTTTCGTGGTTCTGGGATTGCTTGTCATACATCTTTCCAATCTCGCACGTTGCGCGGGTCTTGTTGTTTTACATTTGAACTGGCCGGGAATGTTCGACTTCGCTCATCATTATCTTTTTAAAATAATGGTATATGCAATTTCCTTTGGTCTTTGGGTTTGGTATTTAAAACCTGTAACAAAAAAAACAGAAGCCTGATATGTTGCCCTCTTTTTCAACCCGCAGGTTTTCCATCGGGCTAATTGTCATTATTGTCATTTACAGTGCTTTTTACCTTTTGCTTGCTGAAAACAAATCGGCAACATTTATACCGATATACCTGCGTCACATTATTAAAATTGCCGTGGTTTTTTTAGTCTATTTTTCCGGTTCCTTTTTCCTGGGAAGACTCTCACAAAAATGGCTGATACATGTGTGGCATATAATTCACATCAGTTTAATCAGCTTACTTATCATTTTATGGGTATGGCATTTCCTGATTTCGCCTTTACCATTAAACCTAAGGCGTTTAGGCTACTCAGTACATGAATTCCTGATAAGCCCCTTATTGTATGTTGCAACAGGCCTCTTAGGCAGGTTAATAAAAGAAGAAAGAACAACCTCAGAGATTGAGTCTCGTATACCATAACCCCACTATCTCGTGAAGGCATGCTCCGATCTGATTCATGTGATTAAAGTTTATCCTAATATAATGACCAACCCCAACAGGATTCTGCTTTTTTACCAAATATGCAGTTGGAGCAGCATAAACTTTTTTTACCCCAAGCCGTTGAAATATTTCTACGGCACGTGGAATATGAATAGCAGAGGTAACAACAATCAGTGGAGTATCACCCCCAAATCTTTTTACATAAACATTCGCTTCTTCTATCGTATTGGAAGGTTCACCCTGCGCAAAAACGGCTGTATCAGGAACACCTAAAATAACAGCAGCATTTTTTGCAACTACCGCCTGAGGTGTTCTTCCGATACTTGAGTAACCTGATGTTATAATTCTTGCTTTGGGTAAATTTTTATAAACCCTCACTGCTTCCACAAGACGCGCAAGTGAAACCTGTTCAAGCAATGAAGTTGCAGGCAAACGGTCATCATACCCCTGACCTCCACCTAAAACAATGATGTTGTGCAATTTTGCCCGATCCAGCGCATTCAAATCAATTGGAGGATACTGATCTTCAAGATAACTATGCAATATTCTTGGCAACGTAGAGGTATTTGTAACAAAAAAAAGGAGACCCAAACAAAACATTCCAATCCTCATCCTTCTTTTCGGCCATTGATTACGCCTTATCCATAAAATTAAAAATCCGATGAACAACCATGTCATCGGATGAATCAAATAATTGACCAACGTTCTCAAATCAAGATTCCTTTTATTAAATTATCCTAAACGATTTTTTAAAATTTTTGCCGGTAAAAATAATCCGGCTACCATTGCTTTTTTAAAGCCCCCACTAACATTGCTTATCAGGAAATTGAAGGAATGTCCCGCATAAATTCCATAAAGACAATATGAAAGATACGTTCTGATTTTTATTTTCCAATCTGATGCCGGCAAAAGATCAACAAAATAATTGACCCAGACTTTTCTATCACGGAACATTCGTAAGGCACCTTTTTCACGGGAAACTTTAGACATAGATTCCCTGCCAGGTTCAATAAAATATTTTCTTAATATCTTATTGGTATAAATCGTTTTGTTACCAAGAAGCGCCATTGTGCCCCAGACTTCGCTTCCATTAGGATACTCAGGGGCAACAACCATTTTTTCCTTTTCAATAAATGCCAATGCCTCCCTGAACTTATCTGTTTTATTACACAGATGTCTTTCATTTAATTTACCGGGCTTTTGTTCACCCATTAAATACTTACTGTAAACATCAAAATAAGTTGAAACCATAACTTCGGATGGAAAAGGTCTTCCAATACGTTCGCCATTTTCATTTTGCAGGCTTGAACAAATTGCCCCAATATCCTTATTATCGTATTCATTCCATAATTGGAGGAAGGTCTCAAGTTGATCAGGAAGTTGTAAATCATCATGATCCCATGTTACAAAATACTTTCCCCTTGCAAGTTTTAGTGCTTCTGCCCTTCCGTAGCTTACGCCCCTGTTGGTCTCATTGGTGAAAACTTTCACTTCAATTTCCGGAATTTGTTTAAGAAAATCATTCAATAACTCTAGTGAGTTATCTTTTGATGCATCATTAAAAATGATCCATTCAAAATTCCGGCAAGTCTGATTTTCCACGCTTTGAAATAAGCGATGGATAACTTTAGATGAGTTATAAAGTCCGGAAAAAATGGTGAATACCGGATAATTCTCAGTCATTCAGATTAATTGATTTGGTAACTTGAATTATATGATCTACTTCACTTTCACTTAAGTCAAAAAACATAGGAAACCTGAGTAAAGTGTCTGAATAATAATCGCTATTTGTCAATGGCCGGCCATCATGGTGGGGCTCATAGTATTTGCTTGAGTGTAAACTGATGTAATGAAAAACAGACATGATGCCGTTCTCTTTTAAGGCATCAATCACCTTTGTTCTATCTTCAACCCTGCTGAATACGAGATAAAACATATGAGCATTATTCGTGGCAAATCCGGGAACATGCGGCAAACGTACACCGTTGTTTTCTGCCCACCCTTTAAGGCCATTGAAATATTGATTCCATAAGGCAAATCTTTTTTGCTGTATTTGCGGCAAATGCTCCAACTGCGCCCATAGGAAGGCTGCAATGATATCAGAAGGTAAAAAGGATGAACCAATATCAACCCAACCATATTTATCGACCTCGCCCCTGAAAAAAGCGGAACGGTTGGTCCCCTTTTCCCAGATTATTTCAGCTCTTTCAACAAACCCGGGGTGATTAATGGCAAGCATCCCGCCTTCACCGGAAATAATATTTTTTGTTTCGTGAAATGAAAATGCCGCAAGATGTCCAAAGGTTCCGAGAGCCTTTTTTGTTCCTGAACTATTTATAAAATAACTGTCAATAGCCTGAGCAGCATCCTCCACAACAAACAAATTATACTTTTCTGCAATACTCATAATCCGTTCCATATCACATGCAACACCTGCGTAATGAACAGGAACAATAGCTTTGGTTTTTGGTGTAATCAAATTTTCAAGAAGGCTTTCATCCATTCCGGGATGATCATTTCTGCTATCAGCAAATACAATCTTTGCGCCTCTCAAAATAAATGCATTAGCGGTACTGACAAAAGTGTATGAAGGCATAATAACTTCATCACCGGGTTCCAAGCCAATTAATATGGCTGCCATTTCAAGGGCATCGGTGCAGGAACTGGTTAATAACGTTTTTAAAAATCCGAAATCCTTTTCAAATTTTTGCTGGCAAAGCTTTGTATACTTACCGTTTCCTGAAATCTTCCCTGACGCAACTGCATCCTGAATATAAGTAAGTTCTTTTCCGGTTAAATGAGGTTTATTAAAGGGGATCATTACCTAAATTTTTTTGACTGCACCATTATACTATCCTACTATGCAACCTTCAGCATAAGATTCTTTTTGAAAAAATCAATCCACATTCGCCCAACTTTATCAATGGTAAACCTGCCTGCATTTTCAAGAGCTTTTTTGCTCATTTGCTCAAGCATAGTCTCATTATTGCAAAGTGCAATACATTTATTTGACATATCTTCTACATCAAAAGGATCTGAAAAAAATGTATCTGCATTCTCATTGGCGATCCAACTTAAAGACAAATAACTATTGATAACAATTGAGACCAAACCAAAACTTTGGGCTTCCAATAAAACATTCGGGAAGCCTTCAAAAGCAGAGGTCATAATAAAAACAGAAGACTCATTATAATACTTTTCCGGATTTGTCCTTCCAACAAGAGTTACCCGAGGGATGCTTTCCTTTTCAATCAATGCTTCCATTTTGGGACGATAGTCGCCATCACCCACGATTAAAAAATTCCAATCGGGAAGTTTATCATAAACCCTCTTCCAAAAAAGCAATAACAGATCAGCCCTTTTTTGATGTACATTCAAATTTCCTACAAAAAGTACCTGCTTTTTCTTTGGTATTGAAGGTTGATGGACATAGGGAATTGAATTAGGGATATAATCAATTTTTCTTTTATCATAATCTGTCAGAAAATATTTCAATTCATCTTCATTTCTTGGTGTAAGCAAAACAAACTTATCATGAACTTCAATAATTTCTTTTAGCTGCTTTCTATGTTTTATGCGATGAATTTGCTGCATTATCATTAGTCCTGGTTTGCTTGTCACAATACGATGCAACTTAGCCGGACTATTTCTTAAAAGAATATCCTCTGCATTTGATTTAAAACTGAATAGTGAATTCCTGAGGCATCCAACCACAAAACAATTATACCCGGATTTATATTTTTTCAAGGTATCCCTAAAGATATTCTCATAGGGCATCTGATTGATGATGATCTCAGGCTGCAATTTTTTGATTAACTCATACACATCATTTCCAAGCGAAACTGAATTACGGGGAACATTTACATCAGGAAAAAAAAGAGTGCCCTTTTCCGGCATATAATGCCCGGTTGGGGCAAGTGAATAGTAGAACACCTCAAATCCATGATCGGTAAAATATTGCCCTAGTTTATAGGTTGTTCGCTGCACACCTCCATCTGTTGGGCTGAATGCATGGCTCAGGGTAAAGAGAATTTTTAAAGACCCCATTTAACTATTTTGGAACAGCTATTATTTTTTCTTTAAATCTGTAAAAAACCACTTCATCATTACCGACATCATTGTGCAATATCATACCGGCCATTATCTTGTTGCGATTTCCCACTTTTACGCCCGGAATGGTAGCACTGTTTATTCCAAAAAGGTTTTCATCCCCAATAGAGGTAAAACCAGAAAAGCAAACATTGGGGCTGATAAAATTATACTTCCCAACTTCTGTATCGTGCCCGAGACTACAGCGGGAATTGATAAGAGTGAAATCACCAACTGAAACGTTGGGCCCGATATTTGCCATGGGTGCAATAACCACTCCCTTTCCAATTTTGGCTGATGGTGAAACAGTAGCCGTTGGATGGATAAAGGTTGCAAATTCAGCACCTGCCTCTAAAAATCTTTCAATAATAGGCCTGCGATATGTAAGATTAGCAATACCCATCATATAATGGCAATCGTGCCGGACCTGATGTTCTTTGATTGACCCCAAAAAAGGAGCCGACATCCTGTACCTTTTATAGGCTTCAGGATTATCATCAATATATCCGATTATCTCCCATCCAAAGTCGGGATTTGCCAGCTTACTCATGTAGATGTAATCATCAATTTCGGCACTATGCCCGCCTGTTCCAATAATTAATACCTTGACCAATGTAAATGTGTTATGTTTTAAAAATTTATGATATTCAACGTGCAGTATATCCCCCGTCTATCACCAGGTTTGTTCCGGTAATCCATCTCGATTCGTCACTTACTAAAAAATGACATGCATTTGCCACATCATTAACAGTACCCAGTCCAAGGGGATGAAGTGCCTGTATTCTTTCCCGACCAATATCCGTTTGATTATACACGGCATTCTCGGTCATTGGAGAACTTACCACCCCCGGAGAAACAGTATTCACCCTGATTTTTTTGGGAGCCAACTCCAAAGCAAGCGACTTTGCCCCTGCAATTAAGGCCCCTTTGGTTAAACTGTAGGAAATTTTTGCCACTTCACCTACCATCCCCATTATTGATGCAATCCAAACAACACTACATCCGGATTCATGGAAATGCGAAGGTTTGGACATCCATTTTGTAAGACTGACGGCACTTAATACATTAACCTTATACATTTCCGAAAGCTGATGCTCAGTTACCATTCTTAACGGCAAAGTAGAAGAAATACCGGCTGCGTGAATAAATCCGGAAATTTTTCCCAGATTTTCGGTTATTTCATTTAATCTTTTTTCCGGTAGTTCATCATTCATCAGATCAGCAGAAATGGTAATATGCTTGTCGGATTGAAAAAGCGAATCCCGGGTCGACTGAAGTCTTTCTTTATTCCGGGCAAGCAACACAACAGTAGCCCCCGCATCGGCACATCGCCTTGCACAAGCCTGACCTATTCCTGACGAAGCTCCGCTTATCAGAATAATTTTGTCTTTCAGCGTAAAAAAATCAAAAGCCATTTTAGCCGGGTAGTTCAATAAGTGGACTCACATAAAATCCCGGCGAATTTAAGACACAAGTAGCCCACGACATACCAACTCCAAAGCCGCTGAGTAAAATTTTTTTCGGAAGTTGAACTTCTTCTCGTAATTGGGTAGCTATTGTCAGCGGAATGGAGACCGAAGATGTATTGCCAAAGCTTTCAATGCAAGAAGGAACTTTAATTTCAGGTAACTTTAATTTCTTCGCCAGATATCCGTTCATATAGCTGTTTGCCTGGTGAAAAATGAAATAATCCACCGCCTCTGCCGTATCGCCGGAATAGGAAAGCGTGGATTTAATATTTCCCGGAATTTCAAGTAATACAAAATTAAAAACATCTGCTCCATTCATATAGCCATGCTCATCCGTTCTGATATTACCCGATTCATCTACTACTTTTTCTTTTAAAGTATCGGGTGAACTTGGATTACGATAACCACCGGCATCCATTTTGATCAAACTTTCTTTTGAGCCATCGGAATTTAGGGAGAAAAAACTTTCGCCATATTTCTCATCGTGTTCAATGATTGCTGCCACCCCACCATCACCAAAAAGAAAAGCTGTCTTTCTGTCTTTTGGGTGGTACACCCGGGATCTTGTTTCTCCATCAAGCAAAAGGGCCCTTCTGAATCCGCCTGTCTGCATAAATGAAAATGCCACTGAGAGTCCATAAACGAAGGCGGAGCAGCCAAGATTGATATCAAATGCTGCCGTCGTTTTGGCAAGCCCTAACTTATGCTGAAGTATTACAGAGGTTGCCGGCATCCTGTAATCGGGTGTCTGAGAAATGAAAATTAATAAATCGATTGTATTACGATCGATACTCATATCATTTAACAAACGATCTGCAGCGGCAAAACAAAGGTCGGACGCGCACATACCCTGAGGAGCAAATCGCCTTTGCTTAATTCCGGTCTTTTCAACGATCTCCTTGACAGAAACATCGTCGAAATGCTCTGTATATTGTAAATTCTCAATGGTATTTTGAGGAACCGCTGCTGCCAAACCCGCTATACCAACCTTATTAAATTTTACAAATGCCATGATTCATTCAAATGAAATCAGCCGTATATAATAATATTAACCCACCGAGGATTCAATCTTTGCAAGCAATTCGCCAATAGTTTTAATACCCGCAAATTCTGCTCCGTCTATTACTACCCCAAAATTTTCATCAAGAGCGGCAATCACAGATAGTTGTCCAAGAGAATCCCATTCCGGATATTCTCTGAAATTATCATTTAAACTCAAATCCCTGTCTTCGATTTCAAGAGCTTCTTTCAGTAAATCAAATAATTTTTCTTCCATCTTAATTGTTTTAATGGTTATCTGTTATAAAATTAATTAATCTTTTATACACGGTGTCGTTATTGCCATTTTCAAATGCAAAACTTATAGCATTTTTCTTATGTTGATCAAGCAGGAAATGATTATTCAAAAACATTTCAATATTTGCGGCCAATGCACCGGCATTACCGGGCTCATTGTTCATACCAAGATCATTTGCTTCTATTAATTCTGCCATTTCTGTGGGAAGTGAATTCAAAATTGGCAATCCGGAACTGAGGTAATCAAAGAATTTATACGTTACGGATTGTGTTGCCCCTGAAGAATACTGCGCCAATCCAAGATCAGCATTTGCATATTCCATTAATAAATGTTCATAATCCAGTCTGCCGCAATATCGGATACTTCTAATTTCTTTTGATAATGATTTAATCTCTTCCTCATAGTGCCCGGTCCCGGCAAAAACAAATTCAACCATGCCCGGATATTTTGACTCAATAATTTTTGAGGCTTCAAGAATGCAAGGAATATCATATGCAACTCCAAGATTTCCGGCATAAATACACCTTAATTTATCGTTCAATGGTCTTGAAGAAGCAGCTTTGTACCTCTCTATTTTTGCCTGAACCTCATCGACAGGGACCGATGGAAGGAATGTGGCAGCTTTTGGGATGTTGATACCAAAACCTTTTACCCATTTTATGTATTGCCCCGAGATGGCAACCACTCCCGAAACATTATTCAGTATCCTCTTTAATTGAGCATAAAATGGAATTAAACCAATCTTTAGAAAAGGTAAAACCCATTTAGGAACTAAAATTGAAAATACATCAGGCCATGGATCAATGATATCGAGATAAAAAGGTATCCCGTTTTTTTTCGCCCACCTCCCCAACTTATCGGCTGTAATAAGCGGTGGCATAGCAATCAAAATTGCATCAGGTTTGCCAAGTTTTGGCAGCAGTTCCAATAAATTTCCTGTAAACTTATTATGTGAAAGAATCCTCCGAAGGGAAACATTCTGTTTGTATGGGAAACTGTGGACATAAACCATCCTATAGCGCTCACTTACCTCAACAATATTTGTTTCGGGAAACCTCTGAACCTTTGTACTGTGCCGAAAAGTACAACTGATGTGGGTAATATGGTGTCCAAGACTAACACCGGCCTGCGCAATACTCATATAACGCATTGGCCTGGTATTATCCTTTGGTGTGGGATCGAAAAGCGAAACAATCCAGATGTTCATACTATGCCTTTAACTTTCAAGTGATTGCCTGTTAATCCAGGCTTCGTAAATTTCAACAAAAGTTTGTTCAAGGCTTTTTGTAATATCCCAGGAAGGATATTGTTTTTTCATTTTTCGCAAATCGCTATAGTAGCATATATGATCCCCGATACGATTGGTATCTGAATATTTATACTTCATAGGCTTTCCGCTGATACCGGAAATAATATCAAACGCCTCCAGTATTGAACAGGTATTTTCTTTGCCACCACCGAGGTTATACACTTCTGCTATTCTGGGAGCGTTAATAAATTCTTCTATGAATCTTGCAACATCATATGAGTGTATGTTATCTCGTACCTGTTTGCCTTTGTAACCGAAAATAGTGTATTCCTTTTCTTCAAGGTTGCATTTAACCAGGTAGCTTAAAAAACCATGCAGTTCAACACCGGAGTGACTTGGTCCGGTAAGACATCCACCCCTTAAAACACATGAAGCCATGTCAAAATACCTTCCATATTCCTGAACCGAAATATCGGCAGACACTTTAGATGCCCCGA
>JALOMX010000292.1 GCA_025455245.1 Chitinophagaceae bacterium | reverse complement strand
CCATTGTAATTGACCCCAAAAGGGACATAGACACTTACCTTGAAATAGCCGAGCAGAATAAAATGAAGATCACGCATGTGGCGGAAACGCACATCCATGCCGACTTTTTAAGTGGATCAAGGGAGTTGGCATCCCTTACAGGTGCTGAACTGTATTTGAGCGATGAGGGTGGCGAAGGATGGTTGTATGAATTTCCGCACGTAGGCTTAAAAGACGGCAGTGTTTTTATGGTTGGCAACCTGAAGTTTGAGGTAATGCATACACCGGGGCATACGCCGGAAAGTATCAGCTTTTTATTGACCGATACGCCTGCAAGCCCGGAACCGGTCATGTTCTTCACCGGAGATTTCATTTTTGTCGGAGATATCGGTCGTCCCGATTTGCTTGAAAAGGCCGCCGGATTCTCCGGTACTATGCAGGCCGGTGCCAAACAGATGTACCAATCCATCCAAAGAGCAGCTAAACTCCCCGACCATATTCAACTTTGGCCCGGTCACGGTGCAGGTTCTGCCTGTGGAAAGGCCCTTGGCGCGGTCCCAAGTTCAACCATCGGCTACGAAAAGCTAAGGAACTGGGCTTTTCAATATGCAAATGATGAGCAGGGCTTTATTGATTATCTCCTTGCAGATCAGCCGGAGCCTCCCAAATACTTTGCCATGATGAAGAAGCTGAACAAAGTTGACCGGCCCCTGCTTACGTCTGTACCTGAATTAAAGAAACTGACTGCCGGCGAATTGTTTGAAGCAAACGAAAGGGGAATAAAAATAATAGACACCCGAAATAAAGTTGATTTTGCTAAGGGCTTCATTCCGGGAAGCATCAACATACAGGGAAACAACTCTTTTTCCACCTGGGCAGGCTGGTTGCTATCGTATGAGGAACCATTCATCCTGATTGCAGCGGAAAGTACCCTGGATGACCTGACCAGAAAACTTATGCGCATAGGCCTTGACAACATTTATGGCTACGTACCGGGGATTGACGTTTGGGAAAAAGGCGGCGGAACACTTCAGATGGCACAGGAACTTTCACTGGGAGAATTAAATGAGGCCGTCAAAAACAACAATCTTGAAATCGTTGACCTGCGCGGTGCTACCGAATACAAAAGCGGACATATTGCGGGCGCAAAACACATATTTGTCGGAACCCTGCCTGAGAATCTTGACAAATTTGACAAGGATAAAAATATCGTAGTTCATTGTCAGGGCGGCGACAGGGCAGCCATCGGATATTCATTGCTTCGTAAATATGGTTTTAACAATGTAAAAACTTACCCGGGCGGCATAAATGAATGGGTTGGAGCAGGACAGCCCCTCGAATTTAATTAATTTCAGGTGTGTGGTGAATATAAAGCCTCGCGTTTGCGGGGCTTTTTTTATGCATTTACTTGCGTGAATAATCCCACCTTTGCCCAAAGGAATAATTAAACAACTGAATATGAAACTTCGCTGGAAGTCATTCGAACTTAAATTCAAGTACCCGTTTACCATTTCAAAAGGAACTAAAACCCATCAGCCCACCTTGATTGTTGAATTGGAACACATGGGCCTGAAAGGATATGGCGAAGCACCCGCCATTACTTATTACAATATTTCCACTGCCAAAATGGAAGAAGACCTGAAGGCCAAACAAGCCATAATTGAAAGATTTGCACTGACTGATCCCGGAAGGTTCTGGCATTTTCTGCATCATTTGCTTCCCCAAAATCCTTTTCTGGTTTGCGCCCTCGATATAGCTGCATGGGACCTGTATGGCAAACTCAGAAGGCAGCCTGTTTTCAGGCTGATTGGAGATGAATCGGCAAACGGTCCATTGACCGACTATACCATCGGAATTGATAATATTCCAAAGATGGTCGAAAAAATGAAAGAGAAACCATGGCCTGTTTACAAAATAAAACTGGGAACCCGGGAGGATGTTGAGATCATAAAAGAACTTAGAAAGCATACAGAAAGTATTTTCAGGATTGACGCCAACGCTGCATGGAACGCAGAAGATGCTTTGGAAAAAATCATGGTGTTCAAAGACCTTGGCGTGGAATTGATAGAACAGCCGCTTGCAAAGGATGATTGGGATGGAATGAAATGGCTGATGGAAAGAAGCCCGCTGCCCCTGATAGCCGATGAAAGTTGTGTATCGGAACAGGATGTTGCCAAATGTGGAGGTTATTTTCATGGCATCAATATCAAGCTTACCAAATGTTCCGGTTTTACACCGGCCCTGAGGATGATCAGGGATGCACGTAAAAGGAATTTAAAAATCATGGTAGGCGCTATGAATGAATGTTCCATAGGATCCGCTGCCATAGCCCACCTCCGGCCCTTAATTGATTTTGTGGATATGGACGGACCGTTACTTTTGGAAGAAGATCTTGCTACGGGCCTTGGATTCGCAGAGGGCCATGTCCAATTTGAGCCCATCCCCGGATTCGGCATCACCCCAAATCCTCAATTATTTGAATCGGTATGAGTCGTTTTATTTTAACCACGTTTTTTATTTTCTGGGCAGGATTAACCGCATGGTCGCAAACCGCAACAAAAATCGGTTTAACGCTCTCCGGTGGCGGTGCCAAAGGCCTTGCACATATTGGCATCCTCAAAGCCATTGATTCGGCAGGCTTAAAAGTAGATCTTGTTACCGGTACAAGCATGGGCAGCATTGTTGGCGGCCTTTATGCCGCAGGTTATACCGGGGACAGCATAGAAAAAATTGCCCGTGATATTGACTGGAAGGTATTGCTGAGCAACAATGTAAGCATGAGGGCCTATACCATGGAAGAAAAAAGTGAATACGGGAAATATGCTGTGGAACTTGCTGCACAAAATGGCAAGGTGAGCCTGCCTACAGGCTTCCTGGAAAGTCAGGAGCTTTGGCTCAAATTGCAGGAGCTTTTATATCCGGTTTCTTACATAAAAGACTTTAACCAGCTTCCACGCCCCTTCAGATGTATCGGAACAGACCTTGCAACAGGTGATGCGGTGGTTTTAAACAGTGGAGACCTCGTAAGCGCCATCAGGGCAAGCATGGCCATACCCGGCGTATTTTCTGCAGTAGACAAAGATGGTAAGCGGCTTGTTGACGGGGGTGTTGTAAGAAACTTCCCCGTAAAAGATGCAGTAGAAATGGGCGCAACATATACCATTGGCGTTTCAGTAAGCACTCCTTTAAAAAACGTGAATGAACTGGACAATGCCTTCAAAATTTTAACCCAGGTCATTTTTCTGAATGAAGACAAAGACAGAAGGGAAGAATCCAAATTATGCAATCTGCTGATTGATGTTCCTATGGGCGACTTTACCAGTGCAAGCTTTAACAGCAGCAACGAAATCATTGATCTCGGCATTGAAACAGGAAGAAAATTCTACCCGTATTTTAAAAAATTGGCCGATTCTTTAAACCACAAACAAACCGATGCCTCCAACCCCGGAGCAGATATTTTAAAAGAACAATTATATCTGCAATCCATCAAAGTAAGCGGACTAAAACCCCAGGCTGTTCAATCATTTCTTGATCAGCTTGATTTACCATTACCCGGAATATACAACGCATCGGAAATAACGTCCGCATTAAGGAAGGCATTTGCCTACCGTATGTATAAAAAAATCCACTATACCCTCACCCCCGCTCAGGATAGCGGTTTCGTAATACTTGCCAATGCTACGCCGGAAGCAGACAAAATGGTCAAAGCTGCTATTAACTACAATACCTTTACAGGCTTCAGTGTCATCGGAAACTTCACATTAAGAAATTTTCTTAC
>JALOMX010000291.1 GCA_025455245.1 Chitinophagaceae bacterium | reverse complement strand
ACGATAAGTACATTTATTTCAGCCGATCCCGATAAAGAAACAAGGCTGCCCAAAAAGGCAATTCCTCTTATTGATGATTATGGCTTCACCGAAGTTGTTGCTATTTTCCCGAATGATTCAGTGCGATTGTATAAGCCGGATGATATAGCAGGGTACTACAAACATGAGGTCGGAAAATGGATTGGCAGCGGGTGGCATGAAAGCCGTTCCCTGCAGTCTAAATGGTTCAGAATGGGCTTTAATAAGTTTGAATTCCAACGCTTTGTTCAGAGGTTTTATTCGCATAAGGATTTCACTTTGTATATGCTGAGGGAGTCTGACCCGGGAGGTAGGCCGGATTATTACTACTTAATTTACTACCGGAATCCACCTGAGCCGGAAGTCATTTTCAATTTCAAATCCTGGCAAAAATGGGCTGCGGCCAATCCGCCTTTTGATGAAATTGCTCCTGCATTGAAAAAGCCAAAGCGGAGGGAGTATTCATTTTTTGACATGCTGAAGGATGCAGGAAGGGCTTATAAAGCAAGAAATCCGTGAACCCATTATGTAGAGGCCAATGTTTGGACCTGCTTTGGGTTACAGGTCCCGGGTAAAGAATTTATGATTTGCAAAAACCAACCTATTCCCCGTCAGGGCAGGCCGATACCTGATGCCATCAGTGCCAGAAATAAAGACATCATGATGAGGTAAATATTCCGGAAGAATATATTCGGTGCAAGCAAAATCCCCATGGCACAAAGCATGCTGAGAAAACCTGTTTCGAGCCGAAATACAAACACACCGGCAATCATCAGGCCATAGATTAAATGTGAACTTTTTTTATGCGGGCTCCTGAAAATTAAAATGCCTGCAAGGGTTTCAATGAATATAGCCATAAAACTGCTGACCTTAGCAAATGCATTCAGGCCATTAAAGGGGTACATCATTGCATAAATCCGTACTCCGTCAGGTGGTTCAGAAAATAAATCATTCAACTGTGATGCATTGTAATCAGCGGCATTTTTCCAGTTGCTAAATAAATTTTTTATGGGTTTCAAAAATTCACCGGTAGAGGTTTCCAGTTGAAAATATTCACCGCTTATAAAAGTCGGGGATAATGCTTTGTGTAAAGCGCTTGCAATCAGAATGGCTGCTACCATAAACCTGATATGGAATTGTAAAATCCTTTCATTTTCATCTCCATTGAGCAGAAAAATTATGATGGCTGCGGAAAGATATGCTCCTGTAAAATGATGGTTTGCCGCTATAGGATAATAGAAGAATAGATAGTTTAAAAAATACAACAACCAGAAAATCCAGAAAAACCTGCTGAGGAGGGGCTTTTGGTAAAAGAAAAAAATGATCAGGCTGAAAAGCAAGACAAACATTTTTACCCATACACCTTCAATGTTTTGGCTGAGTTTATATATCACAAAAACTGTAGCACAAGCTTTCAGGAAAATACCGGTACCTGAAATATCGGGAATATGGATTTCAGGGCTTTTGTTCATATCTGCCCTCCGCAATCATTTGCATGGTTAAATGGTTGTTGGCTGTATTGAGTCGGGGCTGCCATATTTGAACGGAAACTGTATCGGCTTTATATTCTTCCGCCGCCAGCGATGCAAATGCCTTTAGTTTTTCAGGGGAGGGTTGTATGGGCAGGTAAAACGCTTTTTGCTGAAGTACTTTTGGCGTTGCCGAATCCATTAGAATATTGGTTTTTTTACCATCAATATCAAGCCACACCTGTCTGTGTTTGGGATGCACTTCACTATACATCCCAAAGCCACCTCCTTTCCAACGGCTGAGGCGATGATAGTGTACCTGATAAAATTGCGCGGCAAATACCAGAACAATACATCCCGGCAAACCATATTTGACAATAGCTTTCGGCATGGAAGGCTAAATCAACAGTTTTTCCATTTTGTGGTGGGGTATGGTAACCTCCATAAAACCCTGACCAATGACTTTGTACCCTTGTTTTTCGTAGAAGCCGATAGCCGTATCGCGGGCATGCATGGAGAGCACCCGATAGCCTTTGTCGCGCGCTAACGTTTCGGCAAACCGCATAATTTGCTGACCAATTCCTTTTCCCTGTTGATTATTCCTGACAGCCATCTGACGAAGACGTATGGTATTATTGCCTTCATCGCGCAGGATGCAGCAGCCGATCATACGGCCGTCATCGAAAGCCGCTATCAAAATGTCTTTTTTATCCGGCTCCAGATCTTCGGCGGTAAAAATCAAACCCAGCGGCCTGCGCAGGATTTCATCCCTCAACCTGACCATTTGGTCATACTCGGGGGTACCATAGTCGATTTGCATGATGGGCATAGCGTAAAAATAAGGGGTTGAATGAATAATTCAAAAATTAATGCGTTTCCAAAAATTCAGGCTCATTGATTAACCATTTACTCCCAATGCGGGGTAAATACTTTCAGAAACAGGAATTAACCCATAGGTGAAGACTATATTTGCGCCCAAAACAGAAAAAATGTCACAGGATACCCTTGTTTTTGATTTATTGAGGAAAGAATTGAACCGCCAACGCCATGGAATAGAACTGATTGCCAGCGAAAACTTTACAAGCCTGCCGGTGATGCAGGCCATGGGAAGTGTAGCCACCAACAAATACGCCGAAGGGTATCCGGGTAAACGCTATTATGGCGGCTGTGAGGTAGTGGACGAAATTGAACAATTGGCCATTGACCGCCTCAAGCAGGTGTTTAATGCCTCGTGGGCCAACGTACAGCCCCACAGCGGTGCACAGGCCAATGCCGCCGTTTTCTTAGCCTGCCTCAAGCCCGGCGACAAAATTCTTGGTCTCGACCTGAGCATGGGCGGACACCTCACGCATGGCAGCCCTGCTAATTTCAGCGGAAAAAATTTTGAGGCCCATTTTTACGGTGTAAAAAAAGAAACCGGCCTTATTGACTATGAAATGCTGGAGCAAAAAGCCCTTACCGAAAAGCCCAGAATGATCATTGTGGGGGCAAGCGCCTACAGCCGCGATTGGGACTATGCCCGTGTGCGCAAAGTGGCCGATGAAGTTGGCGCACTTGTGCTGGCAGATATTGCCCATCCGGCCGGGTTGATTGCCGCCGGGGTGCTTAATGATCCTTTTGAACACTGTCATATTGTAACGAGTACAACACATAAAACCCTGCGCGGTCCGCGGGGAGGCCTCATTGCCCTCAGGCACGATTTCGACAACCCATGGGGCATCAAAGACCCCAAGGGAAATATTCGCCCGATGAGCGCCCTGCTTGATCTTGCCGTTTTTCCCGGCACACAGGGCGGTCCGCTTGAGCATGTAATTGCTGCCAAGGCCGTAGCTTTTGGTGAAATACTTTCTGATGGATTCAAAGCCTATCAGCAGCAGGTGCAGAAAAATGCGCAGGCACTCGCCAGGTGTTTTGTGGAAAAAAATTATCAGATCATCAGCGGTGGTACCGACAACCACCTGATGCTGATTGACCTCCGCAACAAGAACATCACGGGTAAAAAAGCGCAGGAAACGCTCGACAAAGCGCATATCACGCTCAATAAAAATTCGGTGCCTTTCGATGACAAGAGCCCGTTTGTTACGAGTGGTATTCGTATTGGCGTACCTGCTGTAACCACCCGCGGCCTTGTAGAAAGCGATATGCAGTTTATTGCAGACAGCATTGATTCAGTATTGAGGAATGCAGATGATGAAAACACCATTCATGATGTACGCAGCAAGGTGAACAGCTTTATGGAGCGGTTTCCGCTGTATCCTGAATTGGGGTAA
>JALOMX010000290.1 GCA_025455245.1 Chitinophagaceae bacterium | reverse complement strand
ACATACACCGGTATGCCTCCGTCACGGCTCAGGGTAAAGAGCCATGGACCGGTTTTCGGAGATTGCGCATCGAGCGACACATATGAAAAAAGAAGAATGACTGCACCAAAGGTTCGTAATAAAAGCATGCTGCAAAACTGCATCAAACCATTTAATTGTCAGGTCAAATTAAGAAGCTGTTAAGCTGACAAATATTGCCGAACTTTATAGTGTATTTATGGCCAAAAAAGTATTGTATGAAAAAGATAGAAAATTGGCCCCGGATCATTTTCATAGCCGGTGTAATTGCACTGATCATCGGAGCCATTGATCCGCTTGAAGGATCGTTGATCATTGCGCTTGGTTCCTTGTTATTAGCCATATCAACCCATATCTCCTCCGACAGGCATCGGGTACAATTCAGGCTTTTTGCCTGGATGATCTGTATTGGTGTAGGAGCCATCTGGTATGTATCCTCACTTGGTGGTTATGATCCAAAAAACGAATGGTGGTGGTGGGTTGCTATTGCTCCATATCCGCTTGGATGGATTGCAACCATTGTATTGCTTTTGGTAAGAAAGTTCAGCAAGGCCAAACAACCGGTATCCGTATGAAGGTGAGCCCGTAAATGCTGCCGTTGAATTATCCGGAGGGGTTATTTCATTAAAAAACCGCTGCGGTCAGTCTGATATCAGCTTGTGAAAAGGAAATTATTATGCCTGCCAAACAAAACCCCGGACGCTTGCGCATCCGGGGCTTTTATTATTTAGTTGGATTGTGGCCGGAGTTGCAATTTGCTGAGCCTTAACCTCAACCTCAACCTTTTTCTTAGTAATCCATTCCACCCATGCCAGGTCCGGGCATTGCAGGAGCAGCGCTCTTAGGCTCGGGCTTGTCGGCAACCACAGCTTCGGTGGTCAGCAACATACCGGCAATAGAAGCGGCGTTTTCCAATGCTACGCGGCTAACCTTCGTTGGGTCAATAACACCGGCTTTGAAGAGATTTTCGTAAACCTCGGTACGTGCATTGAAACCAAAGTCGCCCTTGCCTTCGCGGATCTTTTGTACCACGATGCTGCCATCGATACCTGCATTGGCAGTAAGGATGCGGATAGGCTCTTCCAAAGCACGGCGTACAATGGCCATACCGGTTTGCTCATCGGCAATTTGTCCTTTTACCTTGGCTTCCAGAGCTTCGATAGCGCGGATGTAAGCTACACCACCACCGGGAACGATACCTTCTTCAACGGCAGCGCGGGTTGCATGCAGGGCATCATCCACACGGTCTTTCTTCTCTTTCATTTCCACTTCGGTAGCAGCGCCTACGTACAGTACGGCTACACCGCCTGCCAGTTTGGCCAAACGCTCCTGAAGCTTCTCACGATCGTAATCGCTGGTAGTGGTTTCAATCTGAGCCTTGATCTGGTTTACGCGGGCAGTAATATCTTTCTTATCGCCCTTGCCACCTACAACGGTAGTATTGTCCTTGTTGATGGTTACGCTGGCAGCCTGTCCGAGGTAGCTCAGGTCGGCATTTTCCAGTTTGAAACCTTGCTCCTCGCTCACTACAGTACCCTTGGTGAGTACGGCAATGTCCTGGAGCATTTCCTTGCGGCGGTCGCCAAAGCCGGGGGCTTTAACGGCTGCTACCTTCAGGGTACCACGGAGTTTGTTTACCACGAGGGTAGCCAATGCTTCACCTTCGAGGTCTTCGGAGATGATCAGGAGCGGACGTCCGCTTTGAGCAACTTTTTCAAGGATATGGAGGATATCCTTCATGGTGCTGATCTTCTTGTCGTAGATCAGGATGTAAGGATTCTGCAGTTCAGCTTCCATTTTTTCGCTGTTGGTAACGAAATAAGGGCTGATGTAACCGCGGTCGAACTGCATACCTTCTACAACATCAACGGTAGTATCGGTACCTTTTGCTTCTTCTACGGTGATTACACCTTCCTTGCCAACTTTGGTAAAGGCTTCAGCGATCAGCTTACCAATGGTTTCGTCGTTGTTGGCGCTGATAGCGGCAACCTGCTGAATTTTTTTGCTGTCGTTGCCTACAGCCTGGCTCTGAGATTTCAGGTTGGCAACCACAAGGCTAACAGCTTTGTCGATACCGCGCTTCAGGTCCATTGGGTTGGCGCCGGCGGCTACCATTTTCAGACCTTCGCTGATGATTGATTGAGCTAAAACGGTAGCGGTAGTAGTACCATCACCTGCCTGATCAGCAGTTTTGCTGGCAACTTCCTTTACCATTTGAGCGCCCATGTTTTCAATAGCATCTTCCAGTTCAATTTCTTTTGCTACAGAAACACCGTCCTTGGTTACGGCAGGAGCGCCGAATTTCTTTTCAATTACCACGTTACGTCCTTTGGGACCGAGGGTTACTTTCACCGCATTGGCAAGGGTATCAACACCCTTCTTCATTTTGTTGCGGGCTTCGATATCGAAGAATATTTGCTTAGCCATATTGATTAAAATTTATGATTTACGATTTGAGATTTACAATTCGGTTATGTTCAGAAATTTCCCTTTTATAAGGAAATAGCAAAGGCTTAAACAATGGCCAGGATATCGCTTTCGCGCATGATCAGGTAATCAGTACCGTCAATGCTGATTTCAGTGCCGGCGTATTTGCCATAGAGAACGGTATCGCCGCTTTTTACAGTAACGGGTTCATCTTTTTTGCCGGGGCCGGCAGCGATTACGGTACCGCGTTGTGGTTTTTCTTTTGCTGTATCAGGAATGATAATGCCGCCGCTTGTTTTTTCTTCAGCAGGGGCGGGCTTAACAATTACCCTGTCGTGTAAAGGGGTAACAGTAAGTTTCTTCTCTTTAGCCATAGTTGACAAATTTTTATGATTAATAGTTATTTGTTGAATGAACAACGGCCAATCACCACCCAATTTTATGCCATCGCCCTGTTTAAGGACAGTTTTGCAGCAACTGAGCACAAAATTGTCAATGCTTATGTCAGTTGACCCGTTTGGTTTGCCAAATTGTCAATCCGGAAACCGTATCGGGGCTGATCCTGATTCTTTTAGGTATCATCTCGTCCGTCTGCCTTAGCTTTGCAGCCCCATGATCAGCAGAAGGAATATCAGAATTAAGGTAATGCAGAGTTTGTATGCCTTACACAACAGTGGGCAGACATTGCAACCCGGTCAGGCATCCAGGATACTCAACAAGCAATTCGACCAGTCAATTGCCTTGTTTACTTTTCTGGTGTACCATTTGGTTGAAACAGCCCGGTACGCTGAAACCGATGCACGAAACCGGGCGGCGAAGCACCTTCCTTCGGAAGCAGATAAAAACGTTCCCGTAAAAATTGCCGGAAACACCCTGCTTTGGAAAATGATGGAAAGTGATATGTACACCCAAAGCCTTACCATCCACAAACCTGCTTCACTTGCCGACCCTGAGTGGATCAGGAAACTATACCTTCTTTTGACTGAATCTACTCTTTATACTATTTATAACGATACAGAAGGCAGGGAGCGTAAGTCAGAGCTTGAAATCCTGGAATTCATACTGAATGACCTGATGCTTGCCAATGAGGATTTTACCCAATACGTGGAGGATATTTTCAATAACTGGGATGATGATGCCGATATGCTCCGTTTGCTGATCCTTCATTTTTTCCAGAAACCGCAGGCATTTAAGCCTCTGACAAATTTAATTTTGCTGTACAATTGCTGGAAACTGTAATAAACCGTCGCGGGCAGCTTGATGAATTGATAAAACCCAAATTGAAAAACTGGGATCCTGAAAGACTGGCACAGCTTGATACGATTTTACTGGAAATGGGTGTTTGCGAGTTCCTGTATTTTGAAACCATTCCCATTAAGGTTACCATTAATGAATACATTGACCTTGCCAAGGAGTACAGTACCCAACAGAGCGGCCAATTTGTAAATGGCATTTTGGACAACCTTCGTAAAGAACTTGAATCCAATAATCAGATTCATAAAGTTGCTTTCACGCGTTCATGATTTTTTCAAAATGTTTTTTAGAAATTTGCCCTCCATTCAAATAATCACATTATGAAAAGAGCATTTATAATGAAATTTCCAATGATTGCAGCCTTTATTTGGCTTACAGGTTGCATTTCTGATCCGAATGAAAAAATCAGGGAGAAGGCCAAAAATGATGAAGACTACTTAACCAAGGTTGAATGGCCGGTTTTGGAAAAGAATCTTGGCAGCATCAATGAAGGGCAAAAACTTGAAGTAATTTTTGAATATAAAAATGCAGGTACCAAACCCCTTGTTATTAAGAATGTACAAGCCACCTGCGGATGTACCGTGCCGGAAATACCCAAAGAACCTGTCATGCCGGGAAAGAACGGTTTTATAAAAGCTGTATTTGACAGTCAGGGGCGTCCCGGAGAAAA
>JALOMX010000026.1 GCA_025455245.1 Chitinophagaceae bacterium | reverse complement strand
CGTGTCCCGGTGTATCAATAATGTTTATACGATACTCGTTCCAGTGTACGGCCGTTATTTTTGCCGTAATCGTAATTCCGCGTTCACGTTCTTGGTCACCACTATCCATAAGCAGGGTTTGCTGCATCTCGGCCTGATTATCCCGAAAAGTATTGGGAAGATATTGATGATTTAATACCTTAATTCCGGGATAGGTTTCAGTAAATGGATTAGTCAGGTTTGCTTTCTTTGATTTTGGTTTTTGCCGGCAGTTCCGAAAAGAAAATAGCATAATGTTCGGCGCCTTTGTTGTTTTCCAATACAATTTTTATGATGCCGGTAATGGGTATAAAAAGGATCATACCCGATACCCCCCAAATCATACTGCCGATAATGATAGCTACAAAAATGGCAAAGGCATTCAGCTTCATTTTATCACCCATTAGCCATGGCCTTACAATATTATCCTGCAGGAAATTAGCTATAAATAATGCCACAAGTATCAGCACAGGGGTCAGCATGGTTTCGTTGGTAATAACTGCAAACAGAAAAATGACCAGTAAACCAATAGGGTTACCAATAAAGGGAATGAGGTTGAGCACTGCCAGGAATATGGCAAAGAAAAGTGCAAACTCAAGGCCGAAGATCAGGAAAACGATATAATTCATAACGGCAGAAACAAGGGTAAGAAGAAAAAGACCCTTAATATAACTGCGCACTATATCGAGTGACTGATTAAACTGATTACGAAACACAACCATTTTCTTGGGGTCAGGATACTTTTTTGCAAAAAAGTGGAAGATGAGATCCCGGTAAAAAAGGAGAAAAAACATATAGAACATGATCAGTAAAATGTTCCAGATATTGATTCCGATACCGGATATAATATTCAGAAAAATACTGCTGTGTTCTTGTGCCCAATTGCTGAAAAAGGATTTGTCGAGATTTTCAGGTAAATTAATGCCCAGGGATTTCAAACTTAGACTAAGCTCATGCAATCTTTCGGAAAGTGTACCGGCAAGGGCAGGCATGTCCCTGAAAATATGGCTTAACTCTTTATAAAAAAAAAGGGCAACCCCTATCATGAACAGCAACAACAGAAGCAAAAAAATCCCGTTGATAAGGGTTCTTGGCAGTTTTGTCCTTTTCTCTATTTTATCCAGCATGGGGTAGCCTGCCATAGCAATCATTACCGCCCAGGCAAACGGAACCAGGAAGGTTTTGCCAACAATCATGACAACCACAATGAAGGTGGCAATAATCACACGGGCAGTAATTTTAAACAAGCTGCTGTGGGTGTCCATACTGTTTAAATTAGTGGATTAATTATTTTTTTTAAAAACCGAAAATAATTTACAAGGTTTCCCAAACCGAATAAAACATTTGAACAAGCCTATTTTAATTGTGAATACATATAAAATTTATGTGAATAGGAAAAGTGCCATAACATCAGGCTCTGCATGTATCAAACCAGACATTTTAACCCCATTTCTTTGATAATCAATTTTATTAGTTTTACTCAAAATTGATAAGATGAAGTACAAACTTTACCTTTCTACCTGCACCATACTGTTGACAATAAACTGTCTCCACAGCCAGTCAATAGATACTTTACCTATGAAAGAAACCTCGCCCAGATATATTGAATATATGAGCAACTACATCAACTTAAAGCTTGCACATACTTCTGATGTAGATGAACTTTCGGTAATTACGGATGACAATGATATTTACCTGAGTCCGAATGCGTCGAGTTTCAGTCAACTATTCTTCAACTATCGGTTTATTTCATTCAGCATAAAATACATACCTAAATGGTTGCCGGGCAATGATGACAACGATATCAAAGGCAAAACAAAAGGAAGCGGTTTCGGACTGAACCTTAATTTCGACCGATGGCTGCAGGAATTATCCTATTCCAAAACCAAAGGTTACTACCTGGAAAATACCTCGGATTACGACCCTTCATGGAGCGAGGGCGATCCATATGTACAATTCCCGAATCTGCAGTTTCTGAACTTTCAGGGCGTCACTGCCTATAAGTTCAATCCCAATTTTTCTGTCAATGCGGTAGCCACTCAAACCGAAAGACAGGTTAAAAGTGCAGGAAGTTTTATCCCGCATTTATTGTACCGATACTATATAATTGAAAATAAGGAGGACCCTGAACCTAATCAAGCAACCCAAAAGAGCAATAATTTCGAAATTGTTCTTGGGGCAGGATACTACCACACTTTTGTATTGAAGAATGATTTTTATATTTCATTGGGGGCTACCCCCGGTGTAGGAACAGTATATACTAAACTTACCACCCGTTTTCCGGATGAAGAAATTTATACCAATCAAAAAAATACTATTTTCAGAGTGGATGGCAGGGCTGGCATTGGTTATAACGGGCCTCGCTTTTTTGCGGGGGTATATAGCAGAATTGCTGCATCCTCTGTTGAACAGCAGAAAACCTCGGTAATAAATCAGGATACAAGGTTTGTGTTGCAGGGATTTGTTGGTTACAGGTTGAATGCCCCAAAATGGATGCGGGACAACGTAAATAAAGTTGGAGAAATCATTGGTAAATGATTAAATCGGTACAATAGGGTGAACCTGGAGCATATATAAATACTATTAACTTACTTTCTTTTTTTATATTCAATTTTTTAAAATAAAACAATTATGAAAGCGCTGTTTTCGATGCTGATTGCAGGATTATTTTCACTGCAACTGATTGCCCAGGGAAATGGGAAATGGGATATTATTCTTAAACTCAACGGAGAAGAACTTGCCGGAAAGGTTACCGAAGTGGGTGATGATGAGATTAAATTCACGTATGCCGGTGAAACGGTTGTGTATAAATTCAAAAAGGCTGATATCCTGAAAGTGACCTATTCCAGTGGCAGAATTGAAGTTTTTAATAAGGCACCGGAACCTTCTGTCAACCCGGCTTCAGGCAGCAACGGATCAGCTTCCGAAAGCAAAAGCCCATTCAGCCTTGAAGAACATCATAATAAAGTAGCCATCCTACCCTTTTCATACATCAAAGATGATCAGACAGCATCCGATGAATTAGGTGTTAAGGTTCAAAATGAATGTTTTGCTTTTTTAAATAAACATGCAGGAGTACTTACTATTCTTGACCCAAGAACTACCAATGCCAAATTAATCAAAGCAGGGGTAACCAAAGAAAATGTAAAAGGCTATACCATGGAAGAAATTTGCAATATCCTGGGAGTTGAATTCGTTGTGGAAGGCATGGTGGTAATAGACAGGGGTCAGCAATCCTCTTCATCTTATGGTAACATGAAGACAACCGACAATTATAACAGTAAAAACAATTCCGGCACCTATAGAACAACCGGCGGTTCAACTACCACAAGTACGCAATACTATATCAATAACGTAACCATTGGCGTGTATAATGATAAAGGCAGCACCCTTTTCAGCCAGGAAAGAAAATCTATGCTGAACCTGCAGGGAGAGTATAAAAGCGCATTGGATTACCTGTTAAAAAGAACACCGCTTTATTCAAAATAACTTATACTTAATTCCGAAAAAATTCAATTCTTCCATTGACCTTAAAACAGATGGGGAGATTTCTTAATTTTACGATTATGGAATCTCCCCACTTATTAAGAAATCTCCTTTTGTGCATCAGCTTGATTTTTCATCTTGCTGTTCAATCTCAGAACACCGATTCTTCCGGCGCTGGTTCTGCTTCAAACCAGACCAAGTCAGCTTTTGTAAAAGCGCTGCAAAAAGCCGGCCGGGATGAAGCCATCCGCAGCATAGAAAAGTTTAAAACCGGCAGGATAAAAATTGAACGCGAAAAAGCCCTTGAAGCATTAAAGCAAACTACACATGACCTTAAGATTTTTCTCGAAAAAGGGTTTGACACTGGCTATGTTTCAAAAGAGTTGGAACGATCAAAGGGTGACCTTGAAATAGTAAAAGACGGTATTTTTACAAATACCGGAACCCTTCAAACGCAGCGGAATCTTTCCGTTTCTTCCGCAATCCTTACCGAACTGCTGGCAGGCATGAATGGTCATAAGGAAGCGCTGACCAACTATACCAATACCTTAATCAGATTCAGGGATAAAATAGACTCCATCAACAGCATTGAGGCCCTGTATGATTTTCCCTCCGATTCGGTTGAAACGAGGCGGTACTATAATAAACTGGTGGTGATCGTAAAGGAAATCGCTCCCCCTGATTCAGCGCTCGACCGGGCCCTTGGAAGTGTAGAAGATCTGCAGACAAGGGTGGATGAACATGTTTTCGATTTAAAATCCTACCTGGAAAGGATTGAAAAATTCAGTCAATCCCTCACACAGAATATGTTCTCCAAGGAAGTTCCCGGATTTACGCAACCTCACGGAAATAAAAGGCCTATCAGTGAAATTCTGAAAGTTTCCTATGCCAAGGAAAAAATGGCCCTTGGTTTTTATACACGGGAAAATAAGATGCGCATCCTGTTACTGCTGCTGCTGATTGGCGGAACAAGTATTTTTTTATTCCAATACAAAAAGAAAGCGGATCAGCTTTTTACCGAATCATCAGAAAGCGATCTTGTGCTTCGTCGCCCCTTTCTTTCCGCAGTCATCATCATCAGCAGCCTCTTTCAATTCCTGTTCCTCGATCCCCCTTTCATTTTTAGTTATACCCTTTGGCTCGCGGGTATTTTTTGCCTCACCCTTATTTTTAAAGATCTGCTTGCGCCCTATTGGATGCGGTTCTGGCTGATCATGGTGATACTTTTTTTACTGGCCGGAGCCAACAATATGGTATTGCAGGCCTCCCGCGCCGAAAGGTGGTATATGCTGATGTTTTCTTTTTTGGGGGCAGCATATGGCAGCTATGTTTTGCTGGGAGGGCATCGCCACGATTTAAAAGAAAAAAAAATACTCTACTTTATCGGTTTTATGGTGGTTTTTGAAACATCAGCCACCATTGCCAACTTAGCCGGAAGGTACAATCTTTCAAAGACCTTGCTGGTTAGTGGTTTAATCGGTGTAGTAATTGCCATCCTGTTTCTGTGGACAGTCCGATTGATCAATCAGGCCCTCAGCATCACTTCGCGGGTTTATAAACATCCTGATAAAAAACTATTCTATTTTAATTTCGAAAAATTGGGCGACAGGGTACCTGCCATTTTTTATGTATTGCTGGTACTGGGCTGGGTGGTGTTGGTAGGCAAAAATTTTTATGGCTTCCGGCAGGTCTCCCGAAGCTTTAATACCTTTTTGAATTCCGAACGTACCCTCGGCAGCTATAGTTTTACGGTCAATGGTCTTTTTGTTTTTTTGATCATCCTGGCGGTATCAGTACTAATTTCAAAAATAATTTCCTTTTTCGCCACCGACCCTGAAGTCAATCATTCAACTGAAGAAGAAAGAAACCGTGTAGGAATTGGTAGCTGGATTTTACTGATCCGTATTTTCATTATCAGTATGGGTCTTTTCCTTGCCTTTGCAGCATCCGGCATTCCGCTTGATAAAATTACCATTATTCTGGGTGCGCTTGGTGTGGGTATCGGCCTTGGTTTGCAGGGACTCGTTAACAACCTTGTAAGCGGACTCATTATTGCCTTTGAAAAGCCGGTAAATGTAGGTGATACGATTGAAGTAGGCGGCAGTCCCGGTGTGATGAAATCCATTGGATTCAGGAGCAGTGTGGTTACACTTGCAAACGGGTCAAGCCTTATTATTCCCAATGGCGATTTGCTGAGTCAGCACCTGATTAACTGGAGTATGGGACGCGGACTTAAACGTATCACCCTAAGCATTCGGGTAAAGTATAATACCAACCTTGAAAATGCCATCCAGCTTGTTCACCAGGAAATTGACAAGGAAAAAAGGATTGTTATCAAACCATTACCCATAGTAGTGCTTAAATCTTTTGTGGCAGGTGACATAGAAATTGAAATTCTATATTGGATTCGCCAGGCAGAAACAGGTGCAACGGATATCCAGAGTAAACTTATTCAGCGTATTACCCAGGCTTATATGGCTGCCGGAATTGAGATTGCATACCCTCAACAAGAAATAATCATCAAAGGATCGGCAGGTAGTAAACCATCTGAGGGAGCTTAATAATACCCTAACAAGAATAAATTACCCCTTCCTGCAATATCAACCCAGGTAAAACAGAGGTGCCGGCTGCTTTTTTCTTGTAATAAGAACTGCAATATTCTTGGATGAAATCAGGGATTATTATTTTCTTCTTCCAATTTTGGGAGGCTTTTCAGGGATGAATAGTCATTATCTGAATAAGACCCTGACTGACTGCTGCTTGGAGTAGTATTGGTTAAAAGGTCGGCAAAAAAAGTTTTTTGACCTAAATCGTACATCTCAGTTTTGCTTCCCCTTAGCTTTTCTGCAGATGCCCGACTGCCTATAAAAATAACCTTTCCGTTTTTGACAGCCACAGCTTCGGTATTCCTGCTAAGGTACCCATCAAAAGAAAATAAATTGCTTCCATAATAAATTGAATCAGCCGTTTCTTGAATGGTGTCTGATTGGGAAGAACAGGAGAACATTAAAAAAGATGCCGAAAAAAGGTGAGAAAGAATTTTATTCATTGACATAAGTGAGATGGATTGTGTGGTTATAAATAAATGAAACGGCTATGGGCTATTGAATGCTAAACTAATTTTCAGTTCCTAAGAAATCAACATTCTGTCATTCAGAAACTTCTGATTCTAAAATTCTGACAGGTAACTTCATTCTCAAAATATTCATTAACTCCTTTTCTTACAATTCTTAACTATTTAATATTTCTTGTTATTTTTGATGTAATAAAAAACACAACTGATTGAAATTCAATTTTTTATTATTGTTATTTTTTTTAGTCTCCCGTTTAGGTATTTGCCAGGATACAGTCTTTTTCGCTAAACACCATTTTTCAACTCCTGTACGAAATGTGTTTAATGCCGGTATTGATATTTATACCAAAACAGGAGATGGACTGTATAAATTAAATGATAAGGGGTGGGAATTAATTGAAACAAGGTTCAAGAAAACCTATGTTTTTTATGACAATGATTTCTTTGAAGCAGATTATTTATTAAATCAGTTTACATTTTATGCAAAAAGCATGGCCCACCTGATTCCACAGGTTTCATTAACCAATGGAACAATGGCCAAAAAAGGAAACCGGATGTTTGTTTCTGTAGGTGGAAGTTTATTTGAATATATCATCAATCCATACTACAGGCATTCAATGGAAAGCTATTCGATCAGGGATATTTTTATCGAAGATTCACTAAAAATAATCAGCACATACTCGGGTGTTTTTATTAATGATAGCATCAGGGCTAAAAAACCAGATTTTTCAAATGGGGCACTTTGCAAAATTGGAAATAGATATTTTTTGTGTAGCGACCTATTGTATGAATTTAAAAAACCGGCACATTTCACTGAAATAAATGGCGTTGAGAGCGTTTCATTAGGTCTTATCCGAAAGTTGATTCAATTAAACGGGGAAATTTTTACCCAAAATACGCGGACAATCAACCTGTATGATAGCCTGAATGGCATAAAAACCCTTCATGATGGTTTTGAATTTTATGACCTTGAGGTTTACAAAGGGAAGTTAATTTCCTGCACCGCAACCGGAGAGGCTTTTGTTTATGAGAATGGCAATGCCAATTTGCTTTTTGATCTCAATACCCGTATAAGAGACATCTACCCCTTCAGGGATATATTGTTTTTTGCAACTGATCAGGGCGTTTATTCCATTAAAAACGGGGATGCCTCAACTTTAACCCTGCTTCTTGCACTGCCATTTGCTGTAAATTTTAAAGTGGACAGAGCCAACAATAGTTGGATTGCAACCGAAAACGGCCTTTTTGTATTACCTGATAAATATCCAAACGCCATCCCTTTTATATCAAATGTTGAATTTAACAGAGGGGCGCTTACCATTCATCATGATACCCTGTACGCCGGCTCCATTGAAGGCCTGTTCATTATTGATACCTATGTAGCATTAAAAAGCTTTATACCCCAATACATTAACAAGAAGTCAATATCAGAAACCACATCTCATCGGGTTAAGCTTTCCATTATCATTTCCTTACTGCTGATAGGAATAGCTTTTTCCATTTACAAATTCAAGGCTGGAAAAGTAATTATTCCGAATGCCCAAAAAGAAAAAAGTGCCATAACCCTTGAACAGATTGCCATAGATATTCATTCAAATAATATTACCACGGTTGAAGGATTGGCTGAGTTTTATGAAACCAACCCGGTTCAGCTGAACAGGCTTTTTAAAACATTTGATACAACTCCCGGTAAGTTTTTGAAAAAGGTAAAACTCAAACTTGCAAAAGAAATGCTGCAAAAAGGGGCAACCATGGAAGATGTGGTAGCTCAAACCGGCTATTCGGCACATTATATTAAAGAGAATTTAAATAGGTAATAATCAAAAACATTTATTTGATTTAAATTAAAATATCCATGGAATTTTAAATCCGGGCAGTATTTTTATATTCGCCCCGATTGGTTATTTCAATCTATTAAAAGTAAAAATGAACTCACAAGGTTGAAAAATTAGTATGTTATGCTTAGTTTAGCTACCAAGCCTTCCTTGAAAAATTTTGTTTTCTCCTTATCGCTTTGGTACCTTTTCATAACATTATTTGGCTTGGTAAATACAACACCACTGCCAATATCTTACTGGTATATTTTTTATTCAAAGTTCTCCTGGCCAAATTTTTTGTTGGTTTATATTATTGCTATTTTTATTATACCCTATGCATTTCATTCAAGTAAGATTGTAAAACTGGTATTCATAAATGTTTTGGCACTTGTTGTTTACATTTTAATAAGGTATATCAATAACCTCTGGTGGGATCCGGATTACTATACTGCCTTTTATAAAAATAGCGTAACATATGTAATGAGTTTCAAGGACATTATCAGTACCGAAGCCATCAAGGGTATTCAATTTTTGGTTATAGGGTATGCCTACAGGTTAATTTTAGATAGAATTAAATTGGAACATGACAAACTTGAACTGGAAAAATCAAAATTAAATTCTGAATTGGCATCATTAAGGTTTCAATTGAATCCACACTTCCTGTTCAATGCCCTGAACAATATTATTTTTTTGCAAATGAATAAATCCGGACATACTCTGGATGCTTTATTTAAATTATCGGAAATTCTAAGGTATGTACTGGATGAAAAAAATGGGGATGTTCCCTTAAGTAAAGAACTACAACATATTAGGAACCTGATAAGTTTTGAAAAAATAAGATACCCTGATGGACTTATTATTGAAGATATTCAAATTGAAAACGGGATGAAAGAATACCCTATTTCCCCTTTGTTACTTGCTACTTTTATTGAAAATGCATTTAAACATGGTATGCAGGGAACAAAAGAGGCCCCTATCGTGTTCAGGCTATCTGTAAACAAGAGTTGTTTGGAATACCAAATTACAAACCCTTCAAAGGATCAGAACTCCATAATGGCAAACCGGGAAGGTACCGGATTGGAGAATTTGAAAAAGAGACTCAACCTGATCTATCCGGACAGGCATAAAATGGAGACTCATTATGAAGATGGAACCTATTATGCCATGCTTTCCATAAATCTCTTGAAACAATAACCATTTTAATAAAACCCTACAAGGGTTTATATAAGCCAGGACTGCTTAAAAAGCAAACCTCGGATAATTATCATTCATAAAATCTAATGCCCTAGGTAAACCATCACCCGGCGCAACCGACAATGCAGGTAAAATAGATGGATTGGAAGGGTATTTTTTTCCGTCGAACTTTACTATCCGGTACTTATTTCCACTGTAAATAAACAAGTCCTTCCACCCATTGGTACTGTTATTGTCAATTACAACTGGGTTTCCGGCTACCGTAAATACAGTAATTTTTTTACCCTTGCTATCAAGCAAATACATGGTACACCCACCTGAACCGCAAAAATAGGAGCCAAAAAGTCCAACAAAAATTTCCTTTTGTCCATCTTCATTCAGATCGTATTCAAAAAGTACAAACTTCCTGCTCAATGAGTCAATGATTCCATTTTCAATATCAGCCTTAAAATCTGTTTGAAGGGTAAGTTTTACAAGTTCAGCAGTTTGTTTTGATGAAGCGTCAATTAAATATTGCTCACCGGGTATTGTATCGGCAGGGTCCGGATCTTCAACTACAGAGCTGGCTGCTTCAGGTTCAGCAGTAACTACAGCAGGATCGGCAGTTGTTTCATTGCTTTCACTTATACCACAACTTACTATCCCAATAATGGCCAAAGCTAAAAATGCATTAAAGAATGATTTCATTATAAAATTTTTACTTTAAAAGTATCTTCTCAAAGGTCGAGTTAAAATAGAATCTTTCCAAATCCTGAAGCCTGATTTCTTAAATTCAAGGTATCCACAAAAATGATCAGAATTATTCCTTTCATTTAATTACATTGTAGTCTTAAAATATATATAAGGCATTCATCACAAATACTGAATCTTTATAAACAAATATTTAATCGGAAGAAATATAATAGCATTTATAAAAGTTTTGAGTAATCAGAAACAAGTTTATTCAATGCTTCTTTATAGGAATCACCGATAGGGATTTTTGATCTTCCAATATTGAGATAATTTCCTTCTATAGAATCCAGATGTTTTAAAGATATAATATAAGATTTATGAACCCTTAAGAAAAAGTAAGGGGCCAGGTATTCTTCAAATGCGCCCAATTTTTGCAGTGTAAGGATTTTGGAATTTTCAAGGTGAATGGCCACATAATTACCTGCACCTTCTATATACCTGATTTCACTAAGATGCAATTTGATTGTTTTATATTCTGTTTTGATAAATACAATATCATCCGATGCAGGCATTATCCTTGGAACCATAGCTGTTTTGGATCCGCTAAGTGAAGCCGATTCATGGTAAGCCTTAAATTTTTGTATGGCCCGATTGAATCTGCTGAAAGTAAAAGGTTTGAGTAAATAATCTATAAAATCCAATTCGTAGCCTTCCAAAGCAAAATCGGCATAGGCAGATGTAATAATTACCCTTACCTGAGCTGGCAATCTTCGGGCAAGCTCCATACCATTCAAGGAGGCCATTTGTATATCCAGAAATACCAGATCAATTTCAGCATTACCCTGGATGTATTGCAACCCTTCAACCGGATCTGTGAACGACCTGATTAGTTGAATACCCGAACTTTCATGTATATACTGCTCAATAATTCCCAAAGCATTTATTTCATCATCAATTGAAACCGCCTTAATCATAATGCCATGAAATGTTTAAAAACCACTTATTGCCAATATCTATCAATATCAGGGTGCACAAAGAATTCGCTATAAACTGATATAAAAATATGTAAAAGGAAAATAGGTCTGGAAAATATTTGTTGTCAGTTTTCCTGAATATGGATCTTAAAAAAAGACATTGAAATAAAACTTTTACCTTTTTACATGAAAACTATTGAGTTT